>NZ_JASFZF010000072.1:0-3826 GCF_046055765.1 Lutibacter sp.
TATTGTTAGAGCTTTAAAAATGTTTCCAGATGTGAATGCAATGATAGACGGTGATTATAAAATCATGCATGATTTTCAAGATATTTCAATTGCAGTTTCAGGACCAAAAGGATTAATGGTTCCTGTAATTAGAAATGCTGAAAACTTATCTTTTAGAGGTGTTGAAAGCGAAGTAAAACGTTTAGCTTTAAGAGCACGTGACGGTCAAATTACAGTCGATGAAATGACAGGTGGTACGTTTACCATTACAAACGGAGGAGTATTTGGTTCTATGCTATCAACTCCAATAATTAATCCACCTCAAAGTGGTATTTTAGGAATGCATAATATCGTTGAAAGACCTATTGCTGTGAATGGCGAAGTTGTTATTAGACCTATTATGTATGTTGCTTTATCTTACGATCATAGAGTTATTGATGGACGTGAATCTGTTGGATTTTTGGTTGCTGTAAAAGAAGCACTTGAAAATCCAGTTCAGTTATTAATGAACAACAATCCTAAAAAAGCGTTGGAATTATAATAGAAAACGAACAAAAACTTCAATATTTTTTCTATTCCATATCAAACCGAATACCTAATGAAATGTTATTTTGTTTTATGGTTTGATTTTTAAAAATTGGTGATAAATCGTATTTTACATACAAAGCTGTAGTACCAAAAGAAACATAAGAACTCAAACCATAAACCAAATTACTTGTATTATAATCATGTTTTAATTTATCTTTTACTCGATCTCCATTAAGTGTATATTTTAATTTTTGTCGTGTTCCAATATTAAACCCAGCGTAGCCACCAACCCCTATTTTAAACTGTTTACGTGTACTATACCTAAAATAATTATCGTTTTCTATCTTTTTAGAGGGCCCAAATTCAAAATGAACAGGAACTACTAAATTTGTTATGCTTAGTTTAGATTTTCTTAATTCATTAGGAAAAACTTCAAGTTCTGTTTGATTATTGTTATCCACAAAATATCTATTTTCGGTTGGTTTTAAGCCATTCATTTGCAAGGAAATCCCATATTTAAAACGTACAAAATTTGATTCTTTAAAAACTCTTGTTTTCCAAGCCCAACCTATTTCAAAAAATCGAGATCCTCCAAATTGATAAGGAGAATTATCTAATTTTTCTCCATCAACTATGGCATTATTAAATCCAATTGCAATAACTAATTCACTAAAAGTACGTCTATCATATTTTCTAGGTTTGTTACTCCCTTTTATTTTAATTCCTATTAAACTTCCTTTTCTATCATTAATACTAAATCCTGCTTGTGAGTAATCTTCATCACTATTTTCATTATAACCATCTTCATTTCGCTTTAATAGTGCAATTTTATTATTAATAATTTCCGTTCTATTTTCAATATTTAACGCTCTTTTTGTAGCTACATTTTGCTTTAAACTATCTGCTTCTTTTTTTGTTATTTTTTTATCTTCTAAACGTTTAATAATAATTTCTACTTCTGATTTTAAAAAACTACGCTCTTCAGTTTTAATTGTTTCCTTTTGCTGTTGTAAAGATTTTATTTTAAAGCTATTATTAGTTTCTTGAGAAATTATAATTTGAGAGCTTAAACATATTGTTAAAATAGCTAAGAATTTAGTTATGCTTTTCATGTTTCTTAATTTTAATGAATTATTTGTTTAGTCATTACGTTGTGCAATTGTAATTTTCATGTTTTCGTAATTTATTTTTAACATTTTAAAAACTTTATTTCTAAACGATTTATCTAGTTCTGCTTCAACGTCTTGAAGTAATTTATTGGCATCAACCGTTTTAGATTTTTCGGTATAAATGGGTTGTAATAACATCTTTTTTTGAGCTTGGCTTAAAAGCGAATCAATATCTGAATCTGTAATTGTATAATTCAACTTTTTATACTCTTGTTTTTGAATAGCTTTATTATTAATTAAAGAAGCTTGACTAGAATTAAAATCACTTTGTGTAACAGCAACTTCAGTTAAAGTTTTATTTTTACTTTGCAACACTTTAACAACATTATTTTTTGTAATATCAAATTGATTTTTAGAATTATTAAAAGGTTGTTTTATTGATTTTGAAACTATTACCGGATTATCTAGTATTTTAGTTTCACGTTTATTTTTTTCGGCAACTACCGTTTTTACTTCCTGAATTGAAGCTTTAATTTCAACTTTTTTAATAGGTTTTGTATCTACTATAACTGGAGATGGTTTTTTAATATCATTATTAAGAAATAAAGGAATTGTAAATAAAATTCCAATAATACTTGCAGCTATTCCAATTATCCAATACACCTTATTACTTTTTTTAGTATTTGTTAATTCAAACTTATTTGTTAATTTATTCCAAGCGTTTTCTGATGGTTGTATTGTGCGTTTTTCAAGCTTTTCTTTTATGTCTTGTTCAAATTTATAAAGTCCCATTGCTTGTATTATTAAGTTTATTAATTTTATGTTGAAGCATTTTTCTAGCTTTAAACAATTGCGATTTTGAAGTTCCTTCAGTTATTTGTAACATTTTTGAAATTTCTTGATGTTTATACCCTTCAATAACAAACATTACAAAAACTATTTTATATCCACTTGGTAGCTCATCAATAAGTTGCTGTATTTGAGCAACTTCCATATCAGAATAAATAGTATTTGAAGCTTCAATTGGAAATACTTCTTCATACACAAATTCAATTTTCTTTTGTTTTCTTAAAAAGGAAATAGATTCTCGTATCATAATTTTACGAATCCATCCTTCAAAACTTCCGTTATTTTGAAATTTATTTAAATTAGAAAATACTTTAAAGAAGCCTTTAAGCATGGCATCTTCAGCAAATTGAATATCTTTGATATAATACCTACAAACACTCAACATTTTTGGAGCATACAACTTAAACAACAAATGCTGTGCCTCTCTATTATTTTGTATGGCTCTTATTATGAGCTTTTCCTCGTTTTTAAAAAATTGAATAATTTTCAAAAGTTAAATAAATTTCTTGTCTAATTATATAGACGCAAATTATACATAAAAGGTTGCCTAAGCAGTTAATTTTTGTATAAAGCTATTAAATATTGATGCTAAAACCTTTATATACTTTGAAACAATAGTGTTGTAACATACTTATTAAACCAAACATTTAGACTAATCATAAATAATTTTGCATTCAAATTTAAACTAATGCATAAAAATACATTGCTACTTTTAACTCTAATTATTTATAATTATGCTTTAAAAACTCAAACAGTGGAATCATCAAAAAGTATAGATGAGAACATCTTACAACTGGAATTTAAATCTATTTTTGCAACAGAAAAAGAGAACTCAATTATTACAAAATCAATAACAATTCCAAATCTTTTAATAAAAATTTTATTATTGAAGGATTTATAGCACCTGATTTAAACCATAATCGGTTTTTTACTGAAGGTAGAATAACATGATGTTTTAACACTCATTAAAACTTAAATACTAACTTTTTTAAGTACAGTCTATGTTTTTTATAATCAATAATTGCTTTTCCATTTTCTAAGATATCAGCCCCTATAATACCATCAACTGCTTCAGCTTTATGCTCAATTAATGCAGTGTTTACGTGTTTTAAGTCTAATAATACGATATGACAATTCTTAAATTTCCATTTATTAATTTGTAGTATATTCTTTAAAGAAATTTTAGTTTCCATATCAATTGCTCCAGCACCAGCTGCTTTAGTTTCAGAATCTTTAACATCTAATTTAAATTTATCTGCTAACTGAATATCAATACAAGAATTTGAAGCTCCAGTATCTAAAATAAATCGACCATTAACACCATTTAAAGTAGCTTTGAGTTCAAAATGGTTTGTATTAAT
>NZ_JASFZF010000073.1:0-4366 GCF_046055765.1 Lutibacter sp.
TGCTTATTTCTAACTAAATTGAAAATTATTACAAATAAAAAAACTAATTTTAAACATCGGAAAATTGTGATTTTAAACTCGCAACTTTTCATGTACTAAACCGTTGCCTGTAATACGATTGAAAATCGTAAAACACAAAATAGTTTCCATATATTGAAACTTTTCACTAACTTTGTCGTCTAAATAGTAAGAAAAGGAATGAAACCTAAATTTGATGTTATATTTTTAGAACAAGCTATTGAGTTTGTGGAAAATTTAGACAATAAAACGAGAACGAAAATATTCTACAATATTGACAAAGCTAAATTAATAAATGATCCTAAACTTTTTAAAAAACTAAAAGATGAAATTTGGGAATTTAGAACAAAGTATAACGGAGTTCAAATTAGACTTTTTGCTTTTTGGGACAAAACAGAGAAAACTGAAACGTTAGTAATATCAACTCACGGAATTATTAAAAAAGTGAGTAAAGTTCCAAAGGGAGATATTCAAAAAGCTGAAAAATTGAGAGTGGAATATTTTAATCAAAAAAAACTTTAGAAAATGGAAACTACTAAAAAAATGAAAATGATGAGTTTAGACCAACTTAAAGATAAACATCTTGGAGAAGTTGGAACAATTGAAAGAGATAAATATGAGTTTGATTTAAAGATTGAGATTCTTGGAGATATGATAAAATCTGTACGAAAAGAAAGGCACTTAACTCAAGAACAATTAGGAGAATTAATTGGAGTGCAAAAATCTCAAATATCGAAACTTGAGAGAAATACGAGAAATGTTACAATTGAGACAATTTTGAAAGTATTTAAAGCTCTCAAAGCTAATGTGAAATTTAGCATAGAAATGAACGAGGGAGAATTTAAAGTAGCATAAAGTACTACAGGCAACAATGTATAACCAAAATTGTTGCATTTAGTAAAATAGAATGTTTCTTAATACTAATTTTATTAGTTTTATAAAACGAAAAATTGCAAAAACCAAAACAAAACTTTGGTTATACTAACCCGTTGTAATTCATAGCGGATTTCAGGTCTGAAATCCACAATTTGAGTTTTAAAGTGGTTTAAGAACTAGCCGATTAATTGAGTTGTCGGAGTTAACAACTGAAACGCAAAAAGATTGAGAATTGAAACGGTACGAATTTGAGCACAATTGCGGAGTTAAAAGTTGAAACGGTTAGGATTTTATCATTATAACGGATTTGAGCAATGAAACGGTTCGATTTTAGCATTACAACGGAGAAATGAGCTGGACGAAATCTATAAATAAAAAAGGGTAACTAAAATGAGAATATTTCCGAGCTTGACAATCATTACGGATTGAGTGTTGAAACGGAAAGATTTTTAGCACCAAATTGTAAAGCTACAAATTACAACAATGCGCATAAAAAATAGCTAATTCTATGATTAAAAGAAAAATTAAACTAAATTTAAACAAAAATTAAAGCTATGAAAATTTCGACTTCAATCTCGCAACTTTTCATGCACTAACCCGTTGTAAACAATGCCGAAAATCGAAATTCATTGAGAAATATATTTAAGAAAATATTTAATTCGTCCAAACGAAAAGAATGGAATGAAAACCATATTATTCATTGGAAAAAATCTTTAGAATTAGACGATTCTGGTTTTAGTGTTTTCCAAAATGAATTAGTTTCTAAATTAAAAAACGTTTTAATTGATTGCGGAATTGAATATATGACTGAAATAACTGAACATAAAGATTTAAACGACGAAAATAGAATTGTAAAAATGATAACGCTGATTTTAGATGAAAACTCTAAATTCTGGATTTATCACGATATGGCGGAATTGGAAATAAAAAAGCAACACGAAATTTATGAGGAATGGGGATATTTAAGACCCGATGATTTGATTAATCGATATTTGAAATCTACAAAAGAGTTATTAAAACTAAAAAAATACTGCTGAATAACAGAACTAACAAAAGCACAGTTTACAACAACGGCTATACTTAATTGCTTAGTTCTGTTCTACTTTGGAAAAATCTCTGATTTTTCCAACTTGGTTTTGTACTTAGAAAGTTAAGTGCTAAATTGTCGCAACTAAGCATAGCCAAACCGTTATAACCAATTAAACAGAAAGGAATAAAATGAAACATTTAGGAATTAAATTATTCGGATTATTACTATTATTAGTAATTGCGAGTTGCACAAACCACTTTGAAGAAGGTAAAAAACTTTTTGATAACAAAGATTATGATAAAAGCATAACGGAATTTAAGAAAGTATCAGAAAGCGATGATAACTATAATCAATCTCAGTTTCTGTTAATGAAAGCAGATAGTTTGATTGAAGTTATTCGAAGAGATAAATTTGTAAAAGATAGTATTGCCAATGTAAAAGAAAAAATAAGAAGAGACAGTATTGCGATAGTTGAAAAGAAACTGGCGATAGAAAAGGAAATTGAAAGGCTTCAAGTAGAATTAAAAAGTATTAAATCTTTTAACGGTTCTGAATATAGAGGAGAAGTAACTTCATTAACTATTGAAGTTGCTTTATTCTCAACTTGGGGAAAAATGGCAGAAGAAGCAAAAAATCACGAAAATCTAAAAATAAAGAAATTGGGAAAGAGTATTGAACAAAACTTAAAATCTTTACAATTACGAGAGTTTCCAAAGATTAGAGCAAATTATGCAAAAATTCTTAAAAATAAACTTTGGGAAGAAAATATAGAAGTTAAGAGTTTTGGTTCTCGAAAAACAACACTTCAATTTACTGGTGGAATTTTTGCTTCAAACAAAAACAAAAAAGATTTTCAAACAACACTTTCACAAACATTTAGAGATTTTAGATTTAAAAGGGTTAATTATAAATGGTATGAGTATGATGACGAATATACATATTACACAATTAGTTCTGATAAAGACAGTAAGATAAAAATATATTAATAAAAGGTTATAACAATGTATATAGTTTATGGCGGTTAAGTGCTGGATTTGAACGTTTTAACAATAAATAAACATCGGTATAAGTTGAAAGATTTGTGTTTCAAAAACCGCCACAAACCATATACTCACCGTTGTGTTTAATAGCGGATTTCAGGTCTGAAATCCACAATCTGAGTTTTAAAGTAGTTTAAGAACTGTCAGAATAATTAAGCTGTCGGAGTTGAGAGCTGAAACGAAAAAAGATTGAAAAACAGGATAAATTTAACTTAACTCCTACTCTATCGAATTGAGAATTGAATCGGTACGAATTTGAGCACAATTGCGGAATTAAAAGTTGAAACGGTCAGATTTCCCTATCAAAACGGAGTTTGAGCATTAAATCGGTTTGATTTAAGCAAAACAGCGGAGAAATAAGCTGAACGAAATCCATAAATGAATAATTGTAACTAAACTGAAAACATTTCCGAGTTTGACAATCATTACGGAATTAAAAGTTGGAACGGTACGATTTTTTCTCACCAGATTGTAAAGCTACTAAAACACAACAATGCGCATAAAAAATTGCTTATTCTATGATTAAAAGAAAAATTAAACTAAATTTAAACAAAAATTAAAGCTATGAAAATTTCGACTTCAATCTCGCTACTTTTCATGCACTAACCCGTTGGCAACCATTACCAATCACACTATAAAAAATGATAACAGAAGAAGGAAAAAATAAAAGAGTTGAAAAATTTGATTACTATCAAATAAAATCAATTGAAAGCTTTTACGCATTTCAAAAAACTATAACAACTTTATCAATTGGTTTTCTTGCTATTTTTGTCGGATTTAGACCTGAAAATATAAAATGTGAACTTACTAAAACATTTTTCTTTTCTACAGTTCTATTATTCGGACTATGTATCCTTTTTTCGTTAATAACGCAATACGGAGAATTAAAGCTTTATCGTAAATCAGCGGTTGCTCGGGCGAATATACTATTAGATTACATTCAGACCCGTGACGGAAAAACTTACCAATCTGAATATGTAAAAACAAATTGGCTTTATAAAACTTCCGAAAAATTGACATATTTTTGTTTGTTATTATCCATTTTATCATTGATTGTTTACTCTTATTTTTTAATGTTTTTTTAAATTCCATAATAACTAAATTTTAATTTCAATCACTTAAAATGGCGGACTGAATAAACCATAATCTGAAATAAAAAACGGTTGCCAACAACGTATAACGTTCATAACGGCTGAAATTCCTATCGGAATTTCACGCTTATTTACTATCTTTGGTTTTAATCGGAAAAGCACTACGTGTTTTTCCCGTTACGAAACGTTATACAAACCGTTGCCATTAATAGTGACCCGTCCTGAAATATGTATACACTAAACCACAAGTATATGTATAAAAATGACAGAGTAACTAGACGTTACAGCGAACCTTTCAAATTAAAAATTTT
>NZ_JASFZF010000074.1:0-11655 GCF_046055765.1 Lutibacter sp.
AATTAAACTTCATTTTCTAGATATATCAAAAGAAACACGTTTAAAAAGAGTTTTGAATAGAAATAAAGAAAAAGGAGAAACATTTGAATTTGAGGTTACTAAAGAGGATTTTGATTTTATGGAAAACTGGTTTGAAAAGCCAAACGAAATGGAGTTGAAAAATGGAGTTATAACATCCGATTAAAACTTATGGCAACAATGCATATAATTCATTGCTAGGTTTGGTAATTGTCCGACAATCTTTCTCTATATTTAAACTGAAATCCTAACGGATTTACAGCAACAAAATCATAACTCTAAAACAAGCTTGCAACAAACTATAAAAACTAAAAATATGTACAATACACTACGTTTTATAAAAGAAAAAAAACATCAAGCTTTAATCATTTTCTTATTGACCCTTTTTATTCTATTTACTATTTCCTGCGATCAGAAATCTCAATCTTCTAAAAAATCAGAAAGTGAATTAATTAATAAAGTCAATGCTATTCAGCAACAAATAATGGTACAAGGAAATACGAGTGAGGAAGAAGAACTGGCATTATCAAGTTTATGCAGTCTTGTTTCTCCCATGGATGGCTTTGATAATTATAATCTTGATGGTGTTCTACTTAAAGATGTAGAAAATGCACCTATTTATAATAGTTGTGAAGGACTTTCTAAAGAAGTAACAAAAAAATGTTTTAAAGAAAGTATCGTAAAATTTATAAAACAAGAGTTCAATTCAAGAATCCTTAATATTTCAGAACCACAACAGGTAGCGGTCTTTTTTAAAATCGATAAAAATGGAAATGTATCAACTATGAAAGTGAGGGTTGCAGATGTGACAATTCAAGCAGAAATAGCGAGGGTATTAAAAAAAATACCTAAAATGAAGCCCGCCCTCAAGATGGTATTAATGCGCCAGTAGTATGCTCAATTTTAGTAACATATGGTAGTGAAATAGCAATCGATTTTGTATATATTCCTGCAACCCCTGAAGGAGTTATTGATTAAAAATTAAACAATTAATTATAGTCACTTATGAAAAGTCAGTTGTCAACACCGTATAAAATTTATACTTAAATTTTAAATTGTCCTAAATAATAAAAATACTAACAACCTGATTTGCTTCAACCGAGAATCCTACTAATTTTAGGTTGTACAAATCTTATGCAAACCCATTATAAATCTCTTAATAAAATATTATGAAACAATATTCACAACGCTCATTACGAAGAAAAATCTTGCTTATAATTTTCATTCAAGTAACTACATTATCTATTGTCTTTGGGCAAAGTAAAGCCGAAAAAATTGATGAATTAATGAACCTACATAACGAATATGCCCAATTCAACGGTTCTGTACTTGTTGTAGAAAATGGAGAAGTTATTTATAAAAAAGGGTTGGGATTGGCCAATATGGAATGGAATATTCCCAATCAACCAAATACTAAGCATAGACTAGGTTCAATTACAAAGCAATTTACATCTATGTTGATTCTTCAACTCGTTGAACAAGGAAAATTAAGTTTGAATGGAAAAGTATCTGATTACCTTCCTGAATATCCAAAAAAATCAGGAAATAAAATAACAATACACCACTTACTTACGCATTCTTCAGGAATTCCTGAATATCTAATGATTCCTAATTTTATAAAAGAAAAGAGTCGTGACCAATATACTCCAACCGAGTTTATGTCATTTTTTAAAAACTCACCTCTTCTATTTACACCTGGTAAGGAATTTTCTTACAGTAATTCTGGTTACTTTTTGTTAGGTATAATTATTGAGAAGGTTACTGGAAAATCTTATGAACAGGTTCTTCAAGAAAATATTTTCACCCCTTTAAAAATGAATAATACAGGATACGATCATCATAGCTCGGTGCTAAAAAACAGAGCGTCAGGTTATACAAAAAACGGAAATGAATATAGGAATGCAACGTTTATTGATATGTCAATCCCTTATGCAGCTGGTTCAATATTTTCTACCACAGAAGACTTATACCTTTGGGATCAAGCATTATATACCAATCAACTTTTGTCTAAAAAAACTAAAGCACTTTTATTTACTCCTTATATGCCTGCTTGGGATGGAGGCTATGGGTATGGATGGCATATTTCAAAGAAATCTATAGGTGAAAAAACTGATATAAAAGTAATTAGCCACACTGGTGGAATAAATGGATTTAGTACTCTTATTTCTCGTATGCCCGATCAGAAAAATTTAATTGTATTATTGAATAATGTTGGAGGGACTGACCTAACTAATATTGGTATTTCCTTAATCAATATTCTCTATAATGCTCCTTATCAAATGCCGAAAAAATCTTTAGCTGAATTATTAATGGAAACAGCTATGGTTAGTGGTTTTGAATCTGCCTTCAATCAATTTAGAGAATTAAAAAATTCTAACGATTATGCTGTCAAAGAAAATGAAATAAATAATTTAGGGTATCAAGTATTAGGAATGGGAAAAGCTAAAGAGGCAATAGAAATTTTCATGCTTAATGTAGAAACATTTCCAAAATCTTGGAATACATATGATAGTTTAGGTGAAGCTTATTTAATAGATGGAAATAAGGATCTTGCAATAAAATATTATAAAAAATCCATTGAAATTAATCCTGATAATACTGGTGGAATAAGTGCATTATCAAAACTTCAGTCAGAATAAACGATTTAACCGTATAATAAAATGGACTTTTTTTACAATTTATGGAATGATTATTATCAATTGAATGCTCATTAAAAAAGACTATAAACTAACTCAAATTTTAAAAAATGATAAAACGCTTCATTTATTCATTATCAATATTACTTTTATTGAGTAATACTTACCAAGGAACCGCACAATCAACAATAAACGAATTGTATTTAAGTGCAATTGCTTCAAAAGATAGTATCTATTCAAAAACTTTTAATGAAGAAAAGCAGTTTTGGGTTCAACTTCCAGAGAATTACAATCCGAAAAGTTTAGAAAAATATCCTGTTGTTTATATTTTAGACGGAGGTGTACAATTAAAAACTTTAGAAACTGTTTATGAAAATTATTGGGGTCATTATTTACCAAACATGATTTTGGTTGGAATCTCAAACCAAACAAATAGAACCAAAGATTTAACAACTTCTCAAATAAAAATGTATGGAAAAACTAAATTAAATCCAAATACTGGTGGTGCTGAAAAATTTACACAATATATTGAAAATGAATTAATTCCTTTTATCGACAAAAATTACCCAACAACTTCTTATAGAACTTTAATTGGGCATTCTTATGGTGGATTATTCACCATAAATATGCTGATAAATCATAATAGTTTATTCAAAAATTATATTGCCATTGACCCAAGTTTAGATTGGGACAACCAAAAATTATTAAAACAAGCGAAGACAAAATTAGTTTCAGATAATTTTAAAGGGAAATCTCTTTTTGTTTCAATGTCCGCAGAACAATTACACATGTGGGATGAAACTGTTACCGTTGAAAATTTAATGAAAAACACTTCTGAATTTACGCTGTTTCCACGTTCAATTGTAGAATTTTCAAAGTTTGCTGAATCACATAAAGAAAGTGATTTAAACTTTTCGTGGAAAATATATCCTGAAGATTTACATCAAACTATCCCATTACCTTCAATTAGAGATGGGTTGGTTTTTCTATTTAAATGGTTTCAATTCCAACATCCACCAAAATATAACAATCCGGAAACTACCGTTGAAAAATTGACAGAATTATTAAACAAACAAGCAAAAATTTATGCTGAGAATTTTGGGTATTCTGTACCTCCTATGATTGAAGAAATGCTTAATGGTTATGGTTACATGAATATGCAAATGGGTTTTCCTGAAAAGGCTAAACTATTTTTTAAATTGGGTGTTAAATATTATCCGAAAAATGCAAATTCTTATGATTCTTTAGCTGAGTATTATGAGTCTCAAAAAGATTATTCCAATGCATTAAAAAATATTAAGATTGCTTTTGAACTTAGCGGAAGTGAAGTTCATAAAAAAAGATTGGAAAAAATTAAATCTAAAAACTAACTTAGTTTACTGTATATAAGTGTTTTTACAACTCTTTTCATTATTTTTGTAATCTATGAAAACGAAAAAGGCATTTATTTTATTAAACGGTTCAGCACCAAGTAACTTTCCCGATTTATCACAATACGATATTGTTTGTGCAATTGATGGTGCTTATAATTATTTTGAAGCTAAAAACATTGTCCCTGATTTGGTAACAGGAGATTTTGATTCAATTAATTCAATCCCTACTTCTATTGAAGTTATCAATACACCTAATCAAGATTTTACAGATTTTGAAAAAGCATTACAAATTTTAAAACATCGTGGCTTTTACCATATTGATGTTTATGGAGGAAGTGGAAAAGAACATGACCATTTTTTAGGAAATATCAGTACTGCCCTACAATGGAAAATAGGGTTAAATATTACTTTTTTTGATGATTTTGGAAAATACTTTTTTATTCAAGATCGTACAACTTTAAATCATGTAATTGGAAAAAATGTTTCATTAATTCCTTTTCCGACAGCATCAGAAATTAACACTAAAGGATTATTATACCCTATTAAAAAAGGTACTTTAACTTTTGGAGAACGCATAGGAACTAGAAATAAAGCTATTGAAAATGAAATACAAATTTCGTTTGAAAATGGGGACTTATTAATTTATATTAGTCACAACTAAAACCTAAAAATTGAATAGAAAATTAAAGCTTATTTGGGATTTTAAAGGTTCTTTTTCTGCTAAAACAGCAGAACATCATTGCATTCATTTAAAAGAATTTGCTATTATTGAAAAATTACATTTTTATGAAATAAATTCTTTAGTAATTTCAAAAATGCACACTACAGCTTTTATTATTGTTGATGAATCTGATATGAAAATATATAGAGATGCTTTAAAACCTCATCGGGGGCAGTTAGCTTAATTAGTTTGTAAATTTTTTAAAATAGCTTTCAAATCTTTAAGTGAATTTTTATCAATAAATTTAGTTTTAATATGTAGTTCTTTATTTTCTGTTCTTAGAATATAATCTTTTCCACTTCTTTTAATTTGTTTCAAATCAACCAAATTTAACTTTTTCGGAATTAAGTTATTTAACGTAATTATATCATCTTCAAAAGTCAGATATTGATTCTTACTTTTAAAAAAATAATTTCCAAAATAAAACAATGAAGCTATTAAATACCCATAATTAAAATAGTTTTCTGAATCATTTGTGATAGATATAACTCCTAGAATCAACCAAAATAATCCAAAAACAAAAATCCACCTTAGATGCATCCGCTTATATCGTATTTTCATTTTTTCTTTTTATAAAGTTGAAACTGCATTTGCCGCAATCCAACCACCTGTCCAAGCATTTTGAAAATTAAATCCACCAGTTACCGCATCAATATTTAAAATTTCACCTGCAAAAAATAAGTTTTTGTGTAATTTACTTTCAAATCGTTTAAAATCAATTTCTTTTAAATTAATTCCACCAGCAGTTACAAATTCATCTTTAAACGTACTTTTTCCAGAAACTTTAAAAGTGCATTTGGCTAATTGATTTGCTAAATTTTCTAACTCTTTATTACTTAATTGTGCCCATTGAGTATCGGAAGAAATTTGAGATGCAACTACCAATTGCTCCCACAAACGTTTTGGAATTTCAGCAAATGCAGAACGAACAATCACTTGTTTTTTTGCTTGCTCCTTTTTTACTGATTTTAAAATATTCAGAACAGTTTCAGGGTTTGTAGATAACCAATTTACTTCAATTTCAAAACTATAGCCTTTTTGGTACAATTCAACTGCTCCCCAAGCTGATAATTTTAAAATTCCTGGACCGCTTAAACCCCAATGCGTAATCAACAAAGGCCCTTTTGCCCCTAACTTTGAGCCAATTACTTTAACTGTTGCTTTTGGTACAGAAATTCCAGGAATATCTTTAATTCTATTATCATAAATATTAAAGGTAAATAATGATGGAACTGGCTCAACAATTGTATGACCGAAACCTTCAAGCATTGACCAAACTTTAGCATTACTTCCTGTAGCAATCAACAAATAATCTGCAATAAAATCTTCTGAAGCAGTTTTTATAACGAACTTTTCTTCATTTTTTTCAACAGCTTCAACTCTTGTACTTGTTTGTACTTTTACACCCGCATTTTTAGCACTATCCAAAAAGCAATCTATAATAGTTTGTGAAGAATTACTTTCTGGAAAAACCCTATTATCATCTTCAATTTTTAAAGGAACACCTCTATTTTCAAACCATTCCATGGTGTCTCCAGTCATAAATTGATGAAATGGTCCACGCAATTCTTTTTTACCTCTCGGATAAAATTCAATCAACTCATTTGGTGTAAAACAAGCGTGTGTTATATTACAACGTCCTCCCCCAGAAACTTTAACTTTTTGCAACACTTTATTACTTCCTTCCAAAATAAGAACTTCTATTTCTGGATTTAATTCTGCGGCATTTATGGCTGCAAAAAAGCCTGCTGCACCACCTCCAATAACTATAAATTTTTTCTTCATTTAATTATAAAACCATTTTTGAATAAGGAATCACGGTTTGAAACCCTTTTTTGTTAAAATATTTTATTGAATCTTCGTTTCCTGTTGCCAAAATAAAATCACCTCCCCAAGCTCCTAAGCTTTTTGTTTGTCCAAAATAATCAGAAAACAGCTCTTCTTTGACAGGTTTTAGTTGAATTGTTTTTGAAACTATTTGTTCGTGTTCAATTAATAGTCTTCCAAAATCTGTTAAATTTTCAGACGACAATAACTCATTTGTTAAAGCTGTTATTTGCGCAACTTCTGAAGTTAAATTCCCTTTTAATTCATTAAATCTTAGAATCCCTTCTCTACTATTTTGTTTTTTATTTAAATACACAAAGTATAAATTTTCTTTAAATGAAGGATTAAAATTAGCAACCTCAACTAATGGATTTGCTCCATTTTTAGTATATAAAATTGACATATTATTTTGAGCACAAGCAATATCATAACCACTTCCACCAAAGGTAGCTGACAATAAATGGTGTGGATTTATTTTTGCCCAATTTGCAATATTATTTATCAATGTTGATGAGGTTCCTAATCCCCAATTTTCAGGAAAAGTAAGGTTAGTTTTTACTTTAAATCCCTTTCCTGACTTCAAAAAAGTTGGATTCAACTTTTGAGTCTGAAACAATATTTCTTTTAAATTTTCAGCTAATTTATCGTTTCCACCATCTTTTTCTGAATCAAAAGTGGCGCTTACTAAACGTAATTTTGGTATCTCAAAAATAACTTCCAACCAACATTTTCCTTCATTTGTAAAACTATTCCAAATTAGTTGCTGCTCATTTATTGATTCAATAACTAAATCTTGTCCAAAAGTTGTTGGAACTGCCAAAGATTTTGCACCTTCTAACACAAAATATTCACCTGTTAGTAATAGTTTTCCGTTACTGTAGAATTTTTTCATCAGTTATTATCTATTCTTTTATGACGACCTATAAAATCAAAGTCAAACCCTTAAATCATTTCGACTCCTCTCAGCCACTGACTAATTATTTATCTTATACCAACTTATTATATGCTTCAACAACTGCATTATGTGTTACTGTTTTATGCTCAAAATAATCGATTAAAAAGGCTTTTTCTTCTTCACTTGCGCCTAACTGTTTTATAATATTTGTTAAATGCATTTTCATATGCCCTTTTTGAATTCCTGTTGTAGTTAATGCTCTTAAAGCTGCAAAGTTTTGTGCCAATCCCGCAACCGCAATAATTTCCATCAATTCTTTTGCAGATGGGTTTTCTAACAATTCTAAGGATAATTTTGATAATGGATGTAACTTGGTTAAACCTCCAACAGTTCCTAATGCTAACGGAATTTCAATCCAAAATTTGAAGATACCATTTTCAATAGTTGCATTGGTTAAACTCTTATATTTACCATTTCTTGCAGCAAACGCATGTGCCCCAGCTTCAATAGCTCTAAAATCGTTTCCTGTTGCAAGTACAACTGCATCTACTCCATTCATAATTCCTTTGTTGTGTGTTACAGCTCTGTGTGGTTCTGCATTGGCAATTTGAATTGCTTGTACAAATTTTTGTGCTAACACTTCTGAATTTTCAGCATATAAATCATCTACTTTACAACTTACCTCCGCATGCACCAAACATTCTGGAACGTAATTTGATAAAATACACATTACAATTTGAATATCCTCTTTTTTAAATTCATCTGCAATGGCTTCTAAACAAGAATTTATAAAATTAGCTCCCATACTATCAACCGTTTCAAAGGTAACATGTAACTGATAATAATTTTCTAATTCGGATGTTTTATCTCGTAATTCAATATCTAGAATCCCACCTCCACGTTTACGCATGTTTTTAGTAATATTCTCCGTAACTTTATAAAGATGTTCCTTTTTTTTGTTGAAATGGTTTTCTAGTTCCGCTTTATTTCCTTCATACATAAAATGAACCTGACCAATTTTTGTAGTTGAAATTACATTCGCTTTAAAACCACCTCGAGTACTCCAAAATTTAGCTACTAAAGAAGCCGCCGCAACTACAGAACTTTCTTCAATAGTCATTGGAATCGCATATTCCCTTCCATTAATTATAAAATTTGGAGATACTGCGTATGGTAAATAAAAATTAGAAATGGTATTTTCTATAAAATCGTCATGCAAATCTTGAAGTACTTCATTTTTATTCCAATATTGTATTAAAATATCTTTCACATTTTCATCATCATTAAAAAAGGCTGATACTAACCAGTTTATCTTTTCTAACTTATTAAATTTTGAAAATCCGCTAACTGTTTTTGGCATTTTTTAGTAAAATTTTGTAATGCAACAAAGATAAATTAATAATAATTAAATACTACAAATTACAGTATTGTTAATTTTATGATTTATCTCAGGTATGAATTGCTAAATTTTTCTTAAACTTGGCATTTATTTTAAGAAACCATAATTCAATGAAAAAAATACTTATTCTTTTTATAGCTATTACGTCTTTAGCTACCGCACAGAAAAAAAATATTACTTTAGAGGAAATTTGGAATGGAACATTTAGAACTGAACGCATGAATTCGCTAAATTCTATGAATGGCGATTTTTACACTTTACAAAACTTTAATAAAGAAACAAGAAGCACAACTGTAGATAAATATAGTTATGCAACTTTAGAAAAAGTTGAAACTATTGTTGATAGTAAAGATTTAGAAGGTTTAAAATATTTTGAAAGCTATTCGTTCAATAATAATGAAACAAAATTAATTTTAGGCGTAGATACTGAGCCTATTTATAGAAGATCTAGTTTAGGTGTTTTTTATGTGTATGATATTGCTACAAAATCACTTCAGTTAATTGATAAAGAAAAAATACAAGAACCTACTTTTTCACCAGATAGCAAAAAAGTAGCCTATGGAAAAAACAATAATATATTTATTAAAAATTTAGAAACTAATGAAGTTACACAAGTAACTTATGATGGCTTAAAAAATAGTATTATTAATGGTATTTGTGATTGGGTTTACGAGGAAGAATTTAGTTTTGTAAAAGCATTTGAATGGAGTAACAACAGTGAAAATATTGCTTTTTTACGTTTTGATGAAACTGAAGTCCCAACATTTTCCATGGAATTTTATGGAAAAACGTTGTACCCTACACAACGCGTTTTTAAATACCCAAAAGCAGGTGAAAAAAACTCGATAGTAACACTTAATTTGTATAATTTATCCGAGGGGAAATCTACTAAAATTGATTTAGGTAATTATGAATATATTCCAAGAATAAAGTGGACAAATGATTCTAATATTTTATGTGCTACAACATTAAATCGTCATCAAAATAATTTAAATTTATTTTTCATAAATGCCTCTGATTTTTCCACTAAAATAGTTTTGAATGAAACGGATAAAGCTTATCTTGATATTCATGACAACTTAACATTTTTAAAAGATAATAGCTTTATTTGGACCAGTGAAAAAGACGGATTTAATCATATTTATCATTATTCTAAAAATGGTAAATTAATAAACCAAATCACCAAAGGAAATTGGGAAGTGACTGATTTTTATGGAGTTAATGAAAAAATAAAAACAATTTATTTTCAATCTATTGAAGACGGCTCTATTAATAGAACTATTTATGCTGTTAAATTAAATGGAAAAGATAAAAGACGTTTAACAAATGCTTCTGGAACTAACAACGCCTCTTTTAGTAAAAACTTTGCTTACTTTATCAATACTTTTTCAGATGCAAATACACCTACAATTTATACGCTGCATAATGGTAAAGGTGAAAAGTTAAAAGAAATATTAAATAACAACAAACTTTCTAAAAAATTAGAAACTTACAATTTAGCAAAAAAAGAATTCTTCACACTTAAAACAGAAAACGGTGAATTTAATGCGTGGATGTTAAAACCTGTAAATTTTGATGCAAATAAAGAATATCCTTTATTTATGACTCAATATTCTGGTCCTGGTTCTCAATCGGTTAGTAATAGATGGAATGGAGCAAATGATTACTGGTATCAATATTTAACAGATCTAGGTTATATTGTGGTTTGTGTTGATGGTAGAGGAACTGGTTTTAAAGGAGCAGATTTTAAAAAAATAACCTATAAAGAATTAGGCAAATACGAAGTTATTGATCAAATTGAATCCGCAAAAGAATTAGGAAAAAGAGCATATATCAACAAAAATGAAATTGGAATTTGGGGTTGGAGTTATGGAGGATTTATGTCTAGTAACTGCTTATTAAAAGGAAATGATGTATTTAAAATGGCAATTGCAGTTGCACCAGTAACTAGTTGGCGTTTTTACGATTCAGTTTATACGGAACGTTATATGCAAACACCACAAGAAAACCCAAGTGGATATGATGAAAACTCTCCATTAAATTTTGCTGATCAATTAACAGGCAACTATTTATTAGTACACGGAAGTGGTGATGACAATGTACATTTTCAAAATTCTATGAGACTTACAAACGCTTTAATTGAAGCTAATAAACCTTTTGATCAAGCAATATACCCTGATAGAACTCACGGGATTTACAGAGGTAAAAATACTAGATTGCACCTTTATAATAAAATGACTAGTTTTATCGAGGAAAATTTAGGAGAGAAAGCATCAAATCTTAAACTTTTAAAACAATAACCTTTAAATATAACTCAAAATATAACAAATTTAATTATGAAAGAAATACCATTTAGAAAGTCACATCCTAAAGGTCTTCACACCTTATTTGCAACAGAAATGTGGGAGCGATTTAGTTATTATGGCATGCGTGCTTTATTGGTACTGTATCTTACTGCGGAATTAGTCAATGGTGGTTTTGGTTTAGGACGACAAGAAGCTCTTGAATTGTATGCAGTCTTCACAGGACTGGTTTATTTAACTCCTATTTTAGGAGGTTGGATTTCTGACAGGTATTTTGGACAAAGAAAAACCGTTTATATTGGTGGTTTAGTTATGGCCGTTGGGCAATTTTTATTGGCTGCTAGTGCTTTGCTATACCAAACTACTCAAACAAGTTCTGATAGTCGTCAGTTCTTATTTAATTTTGGATTAGGAGTACTTATTATTGGGAATGGATTCTTTAAACCAAATATTTCTACAGTAGTTGGTGAATTCTACCATAAT
>NZ_JASFZF010000075.1:0-32048 GCF_046055765.1 Lutibacter sp.
CTGAAATTAGAGCACAACATTTAAAATTTGGTTCAAAAATACCAACGCCACTTTCTCAAATGCATTTGTATCCAATTAGTGGTGCTGCAAGTAGAGTTGGAGCAGAAGATACTCCTTGGGCTTATCGAGATGCTAAATATGCAGGTGTTATTGTTGGGGTTGATCCAGATCCAAAAAATGCAGATAAAATTACAACATGGTGTAAAAATTATTGGGAAGCTTTACATCCATATTCGTCTGGAGGTGCTTATTCAAATTTTATGATGGATGAAGGGCAAGATAGAGTAAAAGCAAGCTATAAACATAATTACAATCGTTTAACTCAGATTAAAAAGAAATATGATCCAACTAATTTATTTAGGGTTAATCAGAATATAAAGCCATCTAATTGAAAATTAATATTTTATAAGAGCTGTTAATTTATAAAAGACGACTATATTTTCTTGCAAAAACTAACCAAATTTTATGCGTAAATAAAAAAACCCATTGCAATTGCAATGGGTTTTGTGTAAATTTTGATTTATATTCTAAGCCAACATAGTTACAGGATTTTCAATAAACTGTTTTAAAGTTTGTAAAAATGCTGATCCAGTTGCTCCATCTACGGTTCTATGGTCACAAGCTAGTGTTACTTTCATCGTGTTTCCAACTACAATTTCACCATTTTTTACAACAGGCTTTTGAATAATTGCACCTACAGATAAAATAGCTGAGTTAGGCTGATTAATAATAGAAGTAAATTCATCTATTCCAAACATCCCTAAGTTAGAAACAGTAAAAGTGCTTCCTTCCATTTCAGCAGGAGTTAGTTTTTTTATTCTAGCTCTAGCTGCTAAATCTTTAACTTCAGCGCCAATTTGCGTCATGCTTTTTTGGTCGGTAAAAGGAATTACAGGCACAACTAATCCATCTTCAACAGCTACAGCAACACCAATATTAACATGGTGATTGATACGAGTTCTATCATCAAACCATTGAGAATTTACTTTTGGATGTCTTTTTAATGCCATGGCACTTGCTTTTACAATTATATCATTGAATGATACTTTTGTATCAGGTAATTCATTAATCGCTTTGCGAGAAGTAATAGCATTATCCATATCAATCTCAATCATTAAATAGTAATGAGGAGCTGTAAATTTAGATTCCGCTAATCTACGCGCAATAGTTTTCCGCATTTGAGAATTGGAAGTTTCTTCAAAACTTTCTTCACCTAAAATAATCGTTGATGAATTTGTAGTTGTTGCAGTTGCTGAAGGGATATAATTTTCAACATCAGATTTTACAATTCTTCCATTTTCACCTGTTCCTACAACTGTTGTTAAGTTTATACCTTTTTCATTTGCTATTTTTTTAGCCAAAGGAGACGCAATAATTCTTCCTGAAGTAGTTGTAATAACTTTTTGAGGAGTTTCAATTACTTCAGTAGTTTTTTTTGCAGGTTCAACAGCCAAAGTTTTAGGTTCTTCTTTTACTGAAGAATTTTCCGAACTGGGTGTAGCGATTTTGAAATTTTTTATAATACTATCTATGTCTTCACCTTCATCTCCAATAATTGCTAATAATGAATCTACAGGAGCACCTTCACCATCTTTTAAACCAATATATAAAAGTGTTCCTTCATTAAAGGATTCAAATTCCATAGTAGCTTTATCGGTTTCTATTTCAGCTAACATATCACCTTCTGAAATTTTATCACCTACTTTTTTTAGCCATTGAGAAACAACTCCTTCAGTCATTGTATCACTTAAACGGGGCATTGTTATAATTTCTGCCATCTATTTATGTTTTAAAAATGGATAATCTTCTTGTTCGTATACAATATCGTATAGCAATTGTTTGTCTGGAAATGGAGATTCTTCAGCGAATTTTTGGCATTCAGCTACTTTAGCTTTTACTTCAGCATCCCATTCCTTAATTTGTTTATCGGTAGCGTATTTTTTAGATTTAATCACTTCTAACACTTGTGTTATTGGATCAATTTTACGGTACTCATCAACTTCATCTTTTGTTCTATACTTTTGAGCATCACTCATTGAGTGACCTCTATAACGGTATGTTTTAATATCTAATAAAGTTGGTCCTTCACCTCTTCTAGCTCTTTCAATTGCTTCTTCCATAGCTTCAGCAACTTTAATAGGGTTCATTCCATCTACAGGACCACAAGGCATTTCATAGCCTAAACCTAGCTTCCAAATATCTTCGTGGTTTGCCGTACGTCCAACAGAAGTTCCCATTGCGTAGCCATTGTTTTCACAAATAAAAACGACAGGTAATTTCCAGTTAATTGCCATGTTAAAAGTTTCGTGTAAAGAACCTTGTCTTGCAGCTCCATCCCCAAAATAGGTAAGAGTTACGCCATCTCTATTAAAATATTTATCAGCAAATGCTAAACCAGCACCTAATGGAATTTGACCACCAACAATACCGTGACCACCATAAAAATTATGTTCAGGAGAGAAAATATGCATAGAACCACCCATTCCGTGAGATGTACCTGTATCTTTACCCATTAACTCAGCCATAATTCTTTTAGGATCTACTCCTAAACCAATTGGTTGAACGTGATTACGATAGGCTGTAATCATCTTATCATTTTTTTTCATGACGTGTAAAGCACCAGCTAATACAGCCTCTTGTCCGTTATATAAATGTAGGAAACCTCTTACTTTTTGTTGAATATAAAGGGCTGCTAGCTTATCTTCAAATTTTCTCCAAAAAAGCATGTCTTTATACCAATTTATATAGGTTCCTTTAGTTATTTTTTTCATTTAATAAAAACTATTTAAATTAAGTCGAATTGCAAAAATACTATTTTGCATTATAGTATGTTAGTAAACATCTGTTTTTTTTACTATAATGTTTTCGTAAAAACAAAAAAAATAGTGAATAATTGGTGAAAAATTAATAACTTTAAAGGTTTGTAAAGTTAAAATTATGAAGCATTTCTAATTTTGGTAGTTTGATTTTGTAATTATTATTTTACAATTAATTAAGCAAATAAAGTAATTTTTTGAAAATCTATCAGTTATAATTATTACAATTAAAGATAATACTACAGTTGTGGGGACGACGATTTCTTTAATTTATTATTACTGCTAGTTTTCTAATTATAGTATTTGTAAAAGGTGAACAATAATATACTACCGTTGTGGGGACGACAATATTATTTCTTTTATGTTATTGCTTAATTGGAAAAGAAAAGTCTCGAGGAAACTCGAGACTTTTTAATTAATTATTAGTTAGATTTAAGATTAATCTTCTTTATAATTTTCAATAGGATTACATGAACACATTAAATTTCGATCTCCATAACCATCATTAATTCTTCGAACAGATGGCCAAAACTTATTTTCTTTTAAATAAGGAAGTGGAAAAGCAGCATGTTGGCGTGAATATGGAAAATTCCATTGGTCACTTATTAACATAGCTTCAGTATGGGGAGCATTATGAAGTGCAGCATTAGTTTCACCTTCTTTTAAATCTTCAATTTCACCTTTAATAGCTATTAATGCATCACAAAAACGATCTAATTCTTTCTTATTCTCACTTTCTGTAGGTTCAATCATTAAAGTTTCATGAACTGGGAAAGAAACGGTTGGGGCATGATATCCATAATCCATTAATCTTTTTGAAACATCAGTAATATCAGCTCCTTTTGCTTTAAATTCTCTAAAATCAACAATCATTTCATGTGCAGCAAATCCTTGTTCTCCAGCGTATAGAATTTTAAAATGTTTTTCTAATCGAGCTTTCATATAGTTTGCATTCAAAATAGCGAAACAAGAAGCTTGTTTTAATCCATTTGTTCCAAGCATTTTAATATAACTGTAAGAAATTAATAAAACCAAAGCAGAACCCCAAGGAGCTGAAGATACACCATTAATAGGTGTTATTCCTCCAGTAGGTATGATTGGATTTGAAGGTAAAAAAGGAGCTAAATGTTTTACAACGCAAATTGGTCCTACTCCAGGTCCACCACCACCATGGGGGATTGCAAAAGTTTTATGTAAGTTTAAATGGCAAACATCAGCTCCAATAGTAGCTGGATTTGTTAAACCAACTTGAGCATTCATATTGGCTCCATCCATATATACTTGTCCGCCACAATCATGAATAATTTGAGTAATTTCCTTTATGGAACTTTCAAAAACACCATGAGTTGAAGGATAAGTTACCATTAGTGCACCTAAATTATCTTTATATAAAGTTGCTTTTTCACGTAAATCTTCAACATCAATATTTCCTTGTTCTGTTGATTTTGTAACAATTACTTTAAAACCAGCCATTACTGCAGAAGCCGGATTCGTACCATGAGCAGAACTTGGAATTAAACAAATATTTCTATGTTCATTTCCCTTAGATTTATGATAAGCACGAATTAATGATAGTCCAGAATATTCACCCTGAGCTCCAGAGTTTGGTTGCAATGATGTAGCATCAAATCCTGTAATTTCATTTAAGGCACTTTCTAAACCTTTTATTACTTCTTGGTATCCTTGAGCTTGTTCAATAGGCACAAATGGGTGCATATTTCCCCAATTAGGCCAGCTTAAGGGTAACATTTCAGAAGCTGCATTTAATTTCATGGTACATGAACCTAATGAAATCATGGAGTGTGTTAATGATAAATCTTTAAGTTCTAATTTTTTAATATAGCGCATCATTTCAGTTTCTGAATGATAATTTTCAAAAACTTCATTTTGCATAAAATTTGTTGTTCTCAATAAATGTTTTGGTAATGTACCTTTTTTAAGGTCATTTATCAATATAGTTTTCTTCCCTTCAGCTTCACATAAAATTGCTAAAATTTCGTTAACATCATTTAAATTTGATGTTTCATTTAATGAAATGCTTACTAAATTTGAAGTAGGGTAAAAGAAATTTATTTCCTGTTTCTCAGCAATAATTTTCAATTTAGCTGCATTTGAAACTTCAATTAATAAGGTGTCAAAAAATACTTTATTTTTTTGTTTAAAATTTAATTGTTTTAAACTATCATTTAAAGTAGAAGTTAATCTTTGAATTTTATTTGCAATATAAATTAATCCTTTAGATCCGTGATAAACACCAAACATACCAGCCATTACAGCTAATAAAACTTGTGAAGTACAAATATTTGAAGTTGCTTTTTCTCTTTTAATATGCTGTTCACGAGTTTGTAAAGCCATTCGCAAAGCTCTATTTCCATCGGTATCAACAGATACACCAATAATTCTTCCGGGTATTGCACGTTTAAACTCTTCTTTTGTAGCAAAATAAGCTGCATGTGGGCCGCCATAACCCATTGGAATTCCAAAACGTTGAGTGGTACCAACAACAACATCTGCACCCCATTCGCCAGGAGGTGTTAAAATAGTTAAACTCAACAAATCGGCAGCAACAGCAATTTTCACGCCATTGTTTTTGGCTTTTTCTACAAAATTGGTATAATCTACAATTTCACCACTTTTTCCAGGATATTGAATTAATAATCCGAATACATTAGAAGTAAATTCAAATTCTTGAGGATTCCCAAAAATTAATTCTATTCCCAACGGATTTGATCTTGTTTTTAAAACATCTATAGTTTGAGGTAAAACATCATTAGAAACAAAAAATTTATTTGCATTTGATTTTTTTTGAACCCTGTTTCTAGAATTAAATAACATCAACATTGCTTCTGAGGCAGCTGTTCCTTCATCTAACAATGAAGCGTTGGCTATAGGCATTGCCGTTAGTTCCATCACCATAGTTTGGTAATTTAACAAAGCTTCTAATCTCCCTTGTGAAATTTCGGCCTGGTAAGGAGTATATGAAGTGTACCACCCTGGATTTTCTAAAATATTTCTTTGAATAACACCTGGAAATATTGCAGGATGATATCCTAATCCAATATAATTTTTAAATAATTTATTTTTAGTTGAAAGTTGTTGAATATGAGAAAGATATTCGTATTCACTTAGAGCAGTTGGTAAATTTAAATTATTCTTCAATCGAATATTAGATGGAATGGTTTTGTCAATTAATTCATCAATTGAACTAACGCCAATAGTTTTTACCATTTCTTTAACCTCTTTTTCTCGAGGACCTATGTGTCTTAAAACAAAAGAATTTGTATTCATTTTTGTAAATTGCATATAAAATTTAACGTTCACAAAATTACTTAAAATTGAGCAATTAAAGGGATAATATTATTATTGAATTATAATATTTTGTTATCCAAAAAATTGGTATCTCAACAAATACTTACATTTGTGAAATGCAATTTTTTAAAAAAATAGTAGATTTTTATATATTTAGCAATATTCACGTTGCTTTAGCAGGTTTTTGTTTAACTAAAATAACACTAATTAAGTTTGGTAATGAGAATAATTTAACACCTCTTTTTGTGGCGCTTTCTATTATTATATCTTATAATTTTATTCGTTTTTTTGAAATAAAATATAAAAGGCTTCAATGGTTTAAAAAATGGTTTTTTAATCATAAAAGAAGCTTGTTGTTATTAGTTGTATTATCAATTGTTTTATTAGGTTATATTACTTTTTTTTACAGTTTTAATTTAAAAGCTGTAGTTATACTTTTCCCTTTTGCTTTTATGACATTGTTTTATGTAGTGCCACTATTTAAAATTAAGAATAATGAATTTTCATTTAGAAATTTTCCATCTATAAAAATATTTAGCATTGCAATTGCTTGGGCAGGGATTACAGTATTTTTTCCATTGTACGAAAGGGGTTCAGAATTCACTTCAGAAATACTTATTGTTTTTTTTCAGCGATTACTTATTTTAATATCTATAACACTACCATTTGATATTAGAGATGTAAATATTGATTCTAAACAGTTAAAAACATTACCTCAATTATTTGGTGTAAATAGCTCAAAAATAATTGGTTATGTTTTGTTGTTGATAGTTATTTTTTTAGAAAATATGAAAGAAAATAATATTGTTACATACAATTATATTTTAGTTATTATTGCTGTTATTATAGGAATGTTTTTAACGTTTTCATCACCTAAAAGGTCACGTTATTATACAAGTTTTTGGGTTGAAGCAATTCCTATATTTTGGTATGGATTAATAGTATTATTTTTGAATAGTTAAAATATAATTATGGATTATAAATATGCTAAATATTTTGAAGTAAATAAGGATACTTGGGATAAAAAAGTAAGAATTCATTCCAAATCTGAATTTTATGATGTTGAAGGTTTTAAAAAAGGAAAAACTTCATTAAATAAATATGAGTTAGACGAATTAGGAGATGTAAACGGTAAAACATTGTTGCATTTACAGTGTCATTTTGGACAAGATACGCTTAGTTTAAGTAGGTTAGGGGCTAAATGCACAGGAATTGATTTATCAGGAGAAGGAATAAAACAAGCGAGATTTTTGAATGATGAGTTAGGTTTAAACGCAACGTTTATTGAAAGTAATTTGTATGATATTCCAAAAAACGTTAACGATAAATTTGATATTGTTTTTGCTTCTTATGGAGTTATTGGTTGGTTGCCAGATTTAAAAACTTGGGGAAAAATTATAGCTAATAAACTTAAAAGTAGTGGTGTTTTTTATTTGATAGAGTTTCATCCAATAGTTTGGATGTTTGATTTTTTGCAAACTCCTCCAAAATTAACGTATCCTTATTTGCAAAGTGAAGTGATTTATGAAGAATATAAAGGAACTTATACTAATAATGATGCGGATATGATAAGTAAAGAATATGGCTGGAATCATGGTTTAGGTGAAGTAGTTTCAGCTTTGACTGAGGCGGGTTTACATATTGAATTTTTGCACGAATTTGAAAAATCACCGTACGATAGTTTTCCTGAAATGGAAAAAACAGAAGATGGAATGTATGTTCTAAAGGAAAACCAACGAATGTTTCCGTTGCTTTATTCAATACGGGCAATAAAGAAATAAAAAAGGCTTCCATTTTGGAAGCCTTTTTTAGAGTAGTTATTTTATTAACTTAATAATTTGTCAATTTTTTCTTTTTCTTCTTCAGCTAAAGCACCATCAACTAAAATTCTACCACTATGCTCATCTATAATAATTTTTTTACGACCAGCAATTTCTACTTGTCTTTGTGGTGGAATTGTAAAGAAAGATCCTCCAGCTGCACCTCTTTGGATTGAAACAACCGCTAATCCATTTTTAACAGAAGATCTAATTCTTTTATAAGCTTTTAATAAGTGGTCGTCAATTAATGCACTATATTCTTTAGATTTTTTAAGCAATAAAGCTTCTTCTTTGATAGTATCTCCCATAATATCGTCTAATTCTTCCGATTTATGTTTTAATAAATCAACTTGTTTAGCAATATTTTCTTTTGTGCCAACAATTACTTCGTTTTTTTGCTCAATTTTTACTTTATATTCTTTAATTCTTTTTTCAGCTAACTCAATTTCAAGTTCTTGGTATTCAGTTTCTTTGCTTATTGAATTAAATTCTCTATTATTACGAACATTTTTTTGTTGTTCTGCATATTTTTTAACTAATATATTCGCTTCTTCAATAATTGATTTTTTAGCAGAAATATCATCCTTTAAGCTAGTTACACCTTCATCTAAATTTGATAGCCTTTTTTTTAAACCAACAATTTCATCTTCTAAATCTTCAATTTCTAAAGGTAATTCTCCTCTTACATTTTTAATTTCATCAGCTCTTGAATCAATTAATTGTAAGTCGTAAAGAGCTCTTAACTTTTCTTCAACAGTAACTTCTTTGCTTTTAGCCATATTATAAGTAATAAATTGGATTTGTGTTTTTATTTGATAAAATGATTGCAAAATTAGGAAATTTTTTTGTAAGTATATCTACTAAAAGATTTTTTGTGAATTGTTCGCTTTCATAATGTCCAATATCTGCAATTATAAGTTTGTTTTCAGCTTTGTAAAATTCGTGGTATTTAATATCTGAAGTTACATAAATATCAGCCCCAGAATTTATAGCATTTTGAACAGCAAAACTTCCTGAACCTCCTAAAACAGCTACTTTTTTTATAGGTTTACCTATTAATTTAGAATGTCTAATACCTTTAGCATTCATGGTGTTTTTTAAGAAATTTAAAAAGTCTAATTCGTTTTGTTCTTCAGTTAATTCTCCAATCATTCCTAAACCAATTTCTTGATGTAAATTGTCTAAAGGAACAATATCGTATGCAACTTCTTCGTATGGATGTGACTTGAAAAGTGCAGAAAGAATATTTTTTTCGTTGTGTTTTTCAAAAATAACACTAATAAAAGTCTCATTTTCTATGTGAAGTATTCCTTTTTCTCCAAGAGTTGGATTTGAATTTTCATTTCCTTTGTAAGTTCCATAACCTTCTGTATTAAAACTACAATTATCATAGTTTCCAATGTTTCCAGCTCCAGCTTTAAAAAGTGCAAATCTAACCTCTTCAACATTCTTATTTGGAACGTACGTTGTTAATTTTTTTATCGTATTTTTTTGAGGAATTAGTATTTTTTTATTTTTCAAACCTAAAACTTCACAAATTTTTGCATTTACACCTTTAAATGAATTATCTAAAGCAGTATGCATTGCATAAATAGCTATATCATTCTTTATGGCTTTTAAAACTACACGTTCAACATAATTGTTGCCGTTTAATTTTTTTAGACCCGAAAATATTATTGGGTGAAAGCTTATTATTAAGTTACAGCTTTTCTCAATGGCTTCATCAACTACATTTTCAAGTGTGTCTAGTGTAACTATTACACCGGTAACTTTAGTATTGAAATCACCAATTAATAAACCCACATTATCAAAACTTTCAGCATAATTTAATGGGGCAATTTCTTCAATACAAGTTGTAAAATCTTTAATTTTCATAGTTAAAACATTGTTATAATAACAAAGATAAATTTTACATAAGAAAGTTAGCCTATTTACCTATAAATTTTTAATTTGTTTTGTATTTTCGCTATTAGTGAATTTTTTAAGAAAAATAGTATATCCGTTTTCATTGCTGTATGGCTTAATTACCAATATTCGTAATTATTTGTACAACAACAATATTTTAAAGTCTACGAAATTTAAAACTCCAATTATTGTGGTTGGAAATTTAAGTGTTGGCGGAACAGGAAAAACACCTCAAATAGAATATTTAATAAGATTACTGCAAGACAATTATAAAGTAGCAGTTTTAAGTAGAGGCTATAAAAGAAAAAGCAAAGGATTTATTATTGCTGATGAAAATTCTTCTTCGGAAATTATTGGTGATGAACCTTTTCAATATTATAAAAAATTCTTAAATATAATTGTCTGCGTAGATGTTGATAGAACAAATGCTATTCAACAGTTAGAAGCATTAGATAATGCTCCAGAAATTATACTGTTAGATGATGCTTTTCAGCATAGAAAAGTAAGCGTAGGGCTTAATATTGTATTAACTTCTTATAATGATTTATATGTAGATGATATTATGCTGCCAACTGGGAATTTACGAGAAAATAAATCTGGCGCAAATAGAGCTCAAATAGTTATTGTTACTAAGTGCCCAAGTACAATTTCAGATAAAGAACAACTAGAAATTGCTAAAAAATTAAAACTAACACAAAAACAATCTTTATTTTTTTCAACCATTGAATATAATAAAGAGCTACAAGGTAATTTAACAATAAATTTAACTCAATTTAAAAATAAAGAATTAGTACTTGTAACTGGTATTGCAAACCCAAAGCCGTTGGTAGATTATTTAAAAAGTATGAATATTCATTTGCAACATTTAAATTTTCCGGATCATCATAATTTTAGTAAAAATGATATTAATGAGATTAAGTTAGCTGTTGAAAAAATTAATTCAAATAATAAAATAGTTTTAACAACAGAAAAGGATTATGTTCGTATCTTTGCTGAATTGCAAAATTTGCAATTTGTAACTATAGAAACAAAATTTGTAGCAAAAAGCTCCGATTTTGATAAATTAATTAAGAAATATGTGGAACAAGGTTCAAGAGACAGTTAAATTCCTTCAAGAGAAAGGAATTACAAAACCAGATTATGGTATTATTTTAGGAACAGGTTTAGGAAATTTAGTTGAGAAAATTAATATTGAAATTACAATTCCGTATGCAGAAATTATAAACTTTCCAGTATCTACAGTAGCTGGTCATTCAGGTGAATTAATTTTTGGAACAATGGGGTCTAAAAAAGTAATTGCAATGCGTGGTCGTTTTCATTATTATGAAGGTTGGACAATGGAAGAAACAACTTTTCCAGTACGTGTAATGAAATATTTAGGTGTTGATAATTTAATTGTTTCTAATGCTTCAGGTGGTGTAAATCCTGCTTTTAAAGTTGGTGATATAATGTTAATTACAGATCATATTAACTTTATTCCAGATCATCCTTTAAGAGGTAAAAATGAAGATCGTTTTGGGCCAAGATTTGTTGATATGCATGAAGCCTATAGTAAAAAAATGATCGCTAAAATGGAACAAATTGCAGAAAAAATGAATATTCCAATTCAAAAAGGAGTTTATTTAGCTTTACAAGGCCCAACTTTTGAAACACCAGCAGAATATAGAATGGTGAAAATAGTTGGTGCAGATGCTGTTGGAATGTCAACAGTTCCTGAAGTGATTGTTGCAAAACATATGGGAATGACTTGTTTTGGTATTTCTGTAATTACAGATTTAGGTGTAGAAGGAATTGTTGAAGAAGTTTCTCATGAAGAAGTTCAAAAAGTTGCTAAAATTTCAGAAAAAATTGTAGGTAAATTGGTTGAAGAATTTGTAAAGTCTTAGAGATAAAATTAAAATACAAACAAAAAAAGCCGCTAATTGCGGCTTTTTTTTATTAAATTTTTATAATTTATTGTAATATAGGTTTTTAACTATCCCGTCAGCAAGTCCAATTTTAGGTACGTATATTTTATTTGCACCACTCCATTTCATAGCATTCAAATAAATTTTAGTTGCAGGAAGTATAACATCGGCTCTATCTGGATTTAAGCTTAATTCTGAAATACGTTGATTATAAGTCATCTTTTTTAAGAATTGATAATGAGCTTTTAAGTAAATTAATGAAAGTGGTTTTCCAATTGGTTTTCCTGATAGCTTAAATATTTTATTAATATTTCCTCCTGAACCTATTAGAATTATTTTTTTTAGATTTAGGGTGTTTTGCTTTATCCAAACTTCAATAGTATCCCAAATTTCTTTGGCTTCTTCTTTTGTGTAATTTAACAACCTAACGGTACCCATTTTAAACGATTTTGAATTGATAATTTCGCCATTTGAAAATAACGTAAATTCAGTACTTCCACCACCAACATCAACATATAAGTATGATTTATCATTCTCAATTATATCGCTTAAATCAGTTGAGAAAATAATAGCGGCTTCTTTTTTACCGTCAATAATATCAATTTTAATATTGGTTTTTTCAAAAATTTCCTTTACAACATCAATTCCATTACTAGCATCTCTCATTGCTGAAGTTGCACAGGCATAGTATTTTTCAACTCCATGAACTTCCATTAATAACTTAAATGCTTTCATAGCTTTTAGCATCCTTAATTTATTTACTTCTGAAATCTTACCAGTTATAAAAGTGTCGGTTCCTAAACGAATTGGAACTCGAACTAAAGCCGATTTTTTAAAACTTGGGTTTATATTTTCTTCATCTTGTTCTGTAATTACATTGGCAACTAATAAGCGCATTGCGTTAGAGCCAATATCAATTCCAGCAAGTTTTTCAATTTTCAAAATAATATTATTTATAATGTTTCGGAAAATCGGTTATAAATGTTTGCCCTGATTTTATATTTTTCCAATGATTTGTATCAAATTTTATTCCAATTACACCGCAAGTTGGTACATGGTCTAAATGCTTACTTCCAAATTTATTCACAAAATCACTAATTCCATGGTCGTGGCTAAAAATAATAGCAGAATCAAATCCATTATCTAACGCTTTTACGGTCTTAATTAAATAACCATCGCTAAAACTATATAATGACTTGCTTATTTTAAGATTCGCCAATGGGTAGTTAAATGTATAACTAAAAATCATAGCAGTGTGTAGTGCTCTATTAGCACAACTAGAAACAAAAACATCTGGGCTAGCAATCTTTTTTTCAAGTACATTTGAAATTAAATAGGCATCATTAATTCCTCTTTTTTTTAATGGACGATCAATATCTTTTATTTTTTCGTATTCCCAAGAAGATTTTGCATGCCTAACAATATAAAGTGTTTTCATTTAGTGTTGGTTGAGGTTCAAATATAAAAATTAAGGAGCTAATCTTTCAATTTTCCAGTCATAATTTTTTTGCAACGTATATTTAATTCTGTCATGCATTCTGTTAGGCCGTCCTTGCCAGAATTCAATACTTATAGGCTTAATAATATAACCACCCCAATTTTTTGGTCTTGTAATTTCTTTATTTTTAAATTTTTCTTCAAATGAAGCTAAACGTTTGTCTAAAAATTCACGTGAAGGAACTACTTCACTTTGATTTGATGCCCAAGCACCTAATTTACTTCCGTCTGGTCTTGATTCAAAATAACCATCAGATAAATTTTCTGAAATCTTTTCAGCTTTACCTTTTATAATAATCTGACGTTCAATATTATGCCAAAAAAATGATAGACAAACATTTGGATTATTTTCAATTGATTTTCCTTTATTGCTGTTATAATTAGTATAAAAAATAAACCCTTCCCAAGTATATTTTTTTAAAAGAACAACTCTGTTTTGTGGAATTTCATTTTTATCTACGGTTGCAATGGTACATGCGTTTGCTTCAATATTACCACCAAATTCTTCAACTTCATAAAACCATTTTTGAAATAATTCCATGGGGTTTTCAGGGACTTCTTTTTTTGAAAGTTCTTTCTTTTTGTAAACTTTTCTGTAATTGCCTAAATCATTGTCTTGCATAGCACAAAAATAAAAATTATTTGATTGGTTTTCTAATTAAATATAAGCCAATAAAAGTAAATATGCCGTTTATTATAATTAATTCATAACCAAATACATATCCATTAAAAATTTGTATTGAGAACTTGTTAATTATATAACTTATAATTACTGAAAGTATAGCTATTATCCAAACATAAGAGTCTTTAATGGTATATTTTGTAAATATTCCAAATGCAAATAACCCTAAAAGAGGCCCATAAGTATAGGAAACTACTTGTAATAAACTGCTAATAACATTGGCTGTTAAAATATGTTTATAGGATATGACGACTAAAACTAGAATAATTGAAATTGCTACATGAACCTTTTTGCGAATTGATTTTTGATGTAGTTTTTCTTTGTTTTCTATATCTAAAATATCAATACAATACGAAGTAGTTAAAGAAGTTAAAGCACTATCTGCACTCGAATAAGCTGCTGCAATTAAGCCTAAAATGAAAATAATTCCAATAGGGATTCCTAAATCATTATTGATTGCTATTTCAGGAAATAGCAAATCAGTTTTTATAGCTCCGTTAATAGTTGGAATTGAAACACCAAATTTTTCAGCATAAATAAATAATAAAGCACCTAATGTTAAAAAGATAAAATTTACAATTATTAATACAAAGCCTAATGAAATTACATTCCACTGCGCTTCTTTTGTGTTTTTACAAGTCAAGTTTTTTTGCATCATATCTTGGTCTAAGCCTGTCATTGCAATTGCAATAAACATTCCTCCAAGAAAGGATTTTACCACATGTTTTTTATCATTAAAATCTTCAAAAAATAAAATTCGATTGTATTTGTTAAACTCTTCCGAAGTAAACATATCTAAAACGGACCAATTTAATTTATTAAGAATAATAAAAATAGCGACAAAAACAGCAATTAACATAAAAGTTGTTTGAAAGGTATCTGTCCATATAATTGTTTTAATTCCTCCTTTAAAAGTATAAACCCAAATTAAAATTATAGAAAATATAACGGTAATTTCAAAAGGGACATTCCATAAGTCGAAAATAAAATATTGTAAAACAGAAGTCACTAAGAATAAGCGAAATGAAGCGATTAAAATTCTTGAAATCATAAAAAAATAAGCACCTGTTTTGTGTGAAGTTGGTCCAAAGCGTTGTTTTAGAAATTCATAAATTGATGTTATTTTTAGCTTATAATAAATAGGAATTAAAACATAAGCAATAACTAAATAGCCAAACAAATAGCCAATTACAATTTGCATATAGCTAAATTGAGAACTTTGTACCCAGCCAGGAACTGAAATGAAGGTTACACCAGAAAGTGAAGCGCCAATCATTCCAAAAGCAACAATATACCAAGGCGATTTTTTATTGGCTTTAAAGAAAGTTTCGTTAGTATCGTTTTTCCCTGTAAAATATGCAATTAATAAAAGAACACAAAAATAAACGGCTATAAGAAGAAGTATATAAATTGGTTTCATTCACTAATATTTGTAAGGAATAACAAAGAAACTAAAATTATTGAGAATATCATTTCCTAATTGTACATTTGCGAAATGAATTTTTCTTCAAAACTTTTGGAAAATGCTGTAAATGAAGTGTCTCAATTGCCTGGAATTGGTAAAAGAACTGCACTTAGATTGGTGCTACATTTGTTAAAACAACCGAAAACTCAAACATATCAATTATCAAATGCATTAACTAATTTGGTTGATGACATTAAATTATGTAAAAAATGTCATAATATTTCTGATGTTGCCATTTGTGATATTTGTGCAAATCCTTCACGAAATTCAGAAATTATTTGTGTTGTTGAAGATGTACGAGATGTAATGGCCATTGAAAATACAGCTCAATTTAAAGGATTATATCACGTTTTAGGTGGTAAAATATCACCAATTGAAGGTATAGGCCCTCAAAATTTAACCATTGATAGTTTAATTGAAAAAGTGAAAGAAGGAACTATTAAAGAAATTATTTTCGCATTAAGTTCTACTATTGAAGGAGATACTACTAACTTTTATATTTTCAAACAATTAGAACAGTTTAAGGTTAAAACTTCAACCATTGCTCGTGGAATTGCTGTTGGAGATGAGTTGGAATATGCCGATGAAATTACTTTAGGACGAAGTATTGTAAATAGAATTCCATTCGAAAAATCGTTATAAGCTAAATGAATTTATCAATAGTAATTATAAATTATAATGTTCAATATTTTTTGGAGCAGTGCATTTTAAGTGTACAAGCTGCTTCAAAAAACTTAACTATTGAAATAATTATAGTTGATAATAATTCTACTGATGATAGTTGTACATTAATTCAGGAAAAATATCCTGAAATTATTCTTATTCAAAATAAAGAAAATGTAGGGTTTTCAAAAGCTAATAATCAGGGAGTTGAAATTGCAAAAGGTAAATATGTTTTAATTTTAAATCCAGATACTGTAGTTGCTGAAGATACTTTTATTAAAATTTTAGAGTTTGCAAATAATAAACAAAATATAGGTGTTTTAGGTGTTAAATTAATTGATGGTTCTGGATTATTTTTGCCTGAAAGTAAGAGAGGAATTCCAACTCCACAAGTGGCTTTTAATAAACTTTTTGGAATTTCAAGCAAACGAACTGGGAAATATTATGCAACTCATTTAAATGAAAATGAAACAGGTGTTGTTGCAATTTTGGTAGGTGCTTTTATGCTATTAAAAAGAAGTATTTACAACGAAGTAAATGGTTTTGATGAAGCTTATTTTATGTATGGAGAAGATATTGATTTAAGCTATAAAATTTTAAATAAAGGGTATCAGAACTACTATTTTGCCAATACGCAAGTAATTCATTATAAGGGAGAAAGCACCAAAAAAGATGTAAAACATTTAAATTATTTTTATAAAGCAATGAATATTTTTTATAAGAAATATTTTAAATTGAACCGTGTGTATGATTTTATAATGAGTTTTGGAATTAAGTTTTGGTTTTGGTTGAAATATTTAAGAGTTATTCAATTTAAACAACGTTTTAAAGCTAGTTTAAAGGTGTTGTATTTAGGTAAAGATGAGCTGATTGAAAATCATTTAGAAAAAAATTATTTAATTGTGAAAGATGATTTAATTGGTGATTTTACTCAAATTAAAACAATAATTCAAAAACAGCGGATTGATACCATTGTGTTTGATAATGAAACTATCTCAAATAAACAGATTATTGAACATTTTCAGGCGTTAAAAAATGAACATGTTATTTTTAAAATAAGACCAAGAACAACCAATTTTATAATTGGAAGTGAAAATTCTTCAAATTTAGGTAAAATAGAATTAATTGAAGCTAGTTAATTTTTTTCAATTCTAATTCTGGCATCTACCGCAAAAATTTCATTCGAATTTCCTAACAACGGATTTAAATCTAATTCAACTATTTCAGGAGCTACTATTACTAAATTTGAAATTTTTGTAATAATTTTAGCAAATTCAGTTTCGTTAATACCTTCTTGATTTCTAACTCCTTGAATAATTTTATAAGATTTTAAATTTTGAATCATTTCAGTAGCTTCTTGTAATGAAACAGGAGCCAAAGCGGCATTTACATCTTTTAAAACTTCAATGTAAATTCCACCCAAACCACATAAAACTAAATGTCCAAAATTTCCTTCTTTTTTTGCGCCAATAAATAATTCAATTCCTTTTTTCATTGGTTGGATTAAAACAGCTGTAGCATCTTTAATTTGAATTATTTTATTAAAAGCATTAACTAATTTTTCTTCGGAAGTGATGTTTAAAACAATTCCACCAACATCCGATTTATGTAAAGGTCCTACAACTTTCATTACAACAGGAAAACCAAGGTTGTTTGTAGCTATTATGCTTTCTTTTTTTGAAGTACAAACTATTTCATGTACTACTGGAATTTTAGCTGCAATTAATAATTTCTTTACTTGTTGAGGTTGTAAATATCCATTAATAGCGTTATCAACAATAGTTCGTATTGTTTTTGAATCAACTTTTTCTGGTGTCGTTTGGTTGTAATTTTGTTTTGATATACGTGCTATTTTAGTTAATGCATTTCCAAATAAAACTTCATCAGGAAAATTTATGTTTCCTTTAGAAATAAAGTAATCTATTTCTTTTTTTACGTTTACCACAGAAGGTAAAACAGGAAAAATAGGTTTTTTACATTCTTGCATTTTTTTGTGAAGCACATCATAAACATCATATACTTCAAATAAGCCAGGACTTCCAAAAATTACAACCATGGCATCAATATTTGTAAATTTATCTTCGCAGTAATCAATAATTGTTTCTAATTGTTCTGCATTTCCTGTGGCTAAAAAATCAATTGGATTAGAAATTGATGATCCTAAATATAATTTACTTAATAATTCTTCACTTTCTTTTCCTGTTATTTCAGGTACATTTAAACCGTTTTTTGACAATGCGTCAGTTAGCATCACTGCTGGACCACCGGCGTGAGTAATAATGGCAATATTTTTACCTTTTAGCTCAGGCTGTGTAAATATTGAAGCTACAGTAATCAATTCATTTCTTCCATAACAGCGTATAATTCCAGCTTTTTTAAATAAGGCATCTACAGCAATATCAGAGTTTGCTAAAGCGCCAGTATGGGAGCTTGCTGCTCTACTTCCTGCTGATGAACTTCCTGCTTTAATTGCAGCAATTTTACATCCTTTATGTATTAAAGATGCCGCATGTTTTAAAATTTTTTGTGGATTTTCTATACTTTCAATGTATAGTAATTTTATTGTTGAACTTGTTTCTTTATTAAAAGTAACATCTAAATGTTCTAAAACGTCTTCTACACCAATTTGAGCTGAATTTCCAACAGAATAAACACTTGAAAAAGTTAATCCGGTTGCCATTGCAGCTTCCATAATAAAAACAGCTGTTGCTCCAGAACCAGAAATAAAATCAACGCCTTTTGAGTTTAACTTTGGAATTGGAGTTGTAAAAACTCCTGCATAATTTGTATTTATTAATCCAATATTATTTGGTCCTAATAATGTACCACCAACGGCATTAATTTCATCAACAATTTGTTGTTCTAATTTGGCTCCATCTTTATCTTTTTCACTAAATCCTGCTGAAAAAATAATAAATCCTTTGGTGTTTTTTTGATGTGTTAAAACTTTTATAGTTTCTAAAGTGAATTTTGCTGCAATAGCAATTATTGCCAAGTCTACAGTAGGAATTTCTGAAATGTTTTGGTAGCATTTTACACCTTGAACTTCAGTTTCTTTAGGATTTACAGCAATCAATTCACCTTTAAAATTATGTGCTATTAAATTTTTAAGAACATTGCCTCCAGGAGTTTGTGTATTGTTAGAAGCGCCAACAACAACTATGCTTTTTGGATTTAGTAGACTTTTGTGTAGCATTTATAAATTTACAATTTTATGAAATAATTGCAGTTGCAATTTCTTTTCCTTTGTTAAAAGCTTCAATATTTTTTGCAACAACTTTTTCACCTTTCCTTTTAAAAAGTGTTTTAATTGCTTGTTGTAAACTTTCATCGCTTAATGGAAGTTGAGAAGAAGCCGCACCTAATAAAACAATATTTGTTGCTCTTGAATTGCCTAAATCTTTTGCTAATTTTTTTGCATCTACTAAAATAGTATTTGGATACGATTTTATTTCAGTATATAATTCTTCTAATTCAGGGTAATCTGTAATATTATTAAACGGATTTGAATCTGTAACTAATAACCCATCTTTTTTTAGAAAAGGTAAATAGCGTAATAATTCCATAGGTTCCACAGAGATAATCATATCTGCTTTTCCTTGAGGAATTAAATCTGAATAAATAGCAGAATCAGAAATTCGTACGTGAGATTGTACTGCGCCACCTCGTTGACTCATTCCGTGTACTTCAGATTGTTTGAGATTTAAGTTTGAGGCTAATGCAGCTGTATCTAAAACTGCTGCAATTGTTAAAATACCTTGCCCGCCAACACCAGCTAATATTATATTTATTTTCATTTTAATCGTTTAAAATTAATTTATTGAAACTGCTTGTAAATGTTTTACATAGTCCTTTTTCTCTTTGGATAATTGAACGCAAGGACGTTGTGAAATAATTACCGAAACTCCTTTGTAATTTATTTCCTCTCTAATAATATCAATGTTTTCTTCTAAATTTTTATGAAGAGGAGTTAATACTTTTAAATGTTCTTCTTTAACACCAATTCCTTTACAAATATTCACCAATCTACCTGAGGCTGAAGAATCTTGAGCACCAGTCATTGCAATTGCCGAATTATCTGATATTATAACGGTCATTTGCGTATTTTCAACAACAGCTTCTAACAAGCCAGTCATGCCCGAATGTGTAAATGTAGAATCTCCAATAATAGCAATTGAAGGGTGAATACCAGCATTAGCGGCACCTTTTGCCATTGTTATAGAAGCTCCCATATCAATTAGTGTATTAATACTATTGAATGGTGGTAAAGCACCTAAAGCATAACAGCCAATATCACCAAAAACTTTTTGAGTGTTTTGTTCTTTTCCAAGTTGATTAATTGCGTCAAATAAATCTCTATGTCCACAACCAACACATAATTCTGGTGGTCTCCCTGATACTACTTTTGGTATTTCTTTAGATTTAATAACCTCAATTCCTAAAGCTTTTCCGATATTATCAGGGTTTAATTCTCCTGCGCGAGGAACATCTCCTGTCAATCGACCAATAACTTTTTTATTTTCATCAAGGAAGTTGGATATCATTTCTTCAATAAATGGATAACCATCTTCTAAAACTAGAATTTTGTTGCAAGTATCAAATAATTTTTTAACCAATTTTTTTGGTAAAGGATATTGAGAGATTTTTAAAATAGAAAATGGACATTTACCATCCTCAAAATTTTCCATTAAATAATTATATGCAATTCCTGAAGTAATAATTCCAAATGAAGTATCAGTACCTTTAATTAATTTATTATAATAGCTATTTTCAGAATTTTCTTTTAAATCGGGTTGAATATCAATTAGATGATTGTATCTACCTCTTGCGTGCATTGGTATTAATTGAAATTGTCGTTCATTTTTCGATAATTTAATTTCATTTTGAGCAACTCTAGCACCTGTTGTAACACCAGCTCTTGAGTGAGATAAACGAGTTACCATTCTAATTAAAACGGGAAGCCCAAATTTTTCTGATAAATCAAAAGCGTATTTAGTTATTTCATAAGCTTCTTGTTGGTTTGAGGGTTCTAACATTGGTATCATTGCAAATTTACCATAGTATCTAGAATCTTGCTCGTTTTGTGATGAATGCATAGATGGATCATCAGCAACTACAACAACTAAACCTCCATTTATCCCTGAAACAGACATATTCATAAAAATATCAGCAGCAACATTTAAACCAACGTGTTTCATCACGGTCATAGATCTTTTTCCTGCATAAGACATTCCTAAAGCACTTTCCATAGCTGTTTTTTCGTTTACAGACCAAGTAGCGTGTATATTTAGTTCTTTTGCTATTTTTGAGCGTTGTATATATTCGGTAATTTCTGTTGAAGGAGTTCCAGGATAAGCATAAACGCCTGATATTCCAGCATCTATTGCTCCTTGAGCTAAAGCTTCATTACCTAATAGAAGTTTTTTCATAAAATTCTAATTTTATAGTTGTTTTATTAATGTTGTAAAATTAAGAAATCGTTTTCGTTCGCGCTATGACCAAAATCATATTTTGGTATCTAACAAATTGATAGATAGAATATTATATATTTAATAAAAATGAGAAAGTATTAAATGTTTTTAGGTAGAAAAGATTATTTTGTTGTGGGATTTATAATATTTAGTAATAAAAATTATTTATACTGTAATTTTTTTGTTGATTTAATTATTGTCCCAACTTTTTTTAGCTCGTATATTTTTGTATAACTTAACACCTAGCATCAACAAAATAGAAACTCCAACAATTCCAAGTACGCCAAAAATCCAGCCAAAAGAGGTTTTAAGTACTACTAAAAATACGCAGGAAAATAAAATTATGGTAGCAACTTCATTCCAAATTCTTAAAGCAAAAGAAGAATAATTTAAATATCCTTTTTCTATTTGATTGTATAATAATTGACAAGACCAATGATACGCATAAAGAGCAGCAACAAATCCTAATTTAATTAGCATCCAATTTTGCTGAAGCCAACCCGGTTGTAATATTAATAGCCAAACTGCAAAAGTACTTGCTAAAACTGCTGAAGGCCAAGTAATAATATACCAAAGCCTTTTTATCATTAATTTATATTGTTTTAATAAAATATTTTTTTCTAATTCAGGTTTTTCTTCAGCTTCTTTATAATAAATGAATAGACGAATAATGTAAAATAATCCTGCAAACCAGGTGGTTATAAAAATTATATGTAGAGATTTTATATATAAATAGTCCATAATTTTTTTTAATTTTTAGCCCAATTATTAATCCATTTTGTAACTGTTTTTACCCATTCATCATTATCATTTAAACAAGGGATAGTATTGAATTTTTCTCCACCATTTTCAAGAAATGATTCTTTAGCTTCTATCCCAATTTCTTCTAAAGTTTCTAAACAATCGGAAATAAAAGCAGGAGTTACAACTGCCAAATTTTTAATACCATTTAGAGCTAAAGTATCAATAGTTTTATTGGTATATGGTTGTAACCAAGGATCTCTACCCAAACGAGATTGGAAAGAAGTACTAAAAGTTCCTTCTTTTAAATTTAATTGTTTTGCAACTAATTTGGTAGTTTCGTAACATTGATGCCGATAGCAAAATTCGTGTGCTACTGAAGTGGTATTGCAACAACTTCCATCTATTTTACAGTGAGATTTTGTGATGTCAGACTTTTTGATGTGTCTTTCTGGAACTCCGTGATAAGAAAATAATAAATGCTCTGGATTTTTTTTCTCTAATTCAGTTTGAATGGTAGTACTTAAAACTTTAATATATTTTTCATTATTATAAAAAGCAGGGAAATTGGTTAGTTTAATTTGAGGAAATTGTTTTTTGATAATTTTATTAGCTAAAACAACAATTGTTTCAGTTGTTGCCATAGCAAATTGAGGGTATAATGGAATTAAGAAAATTTCTGTAACTCCTTTATCAGCTAAATTTTTTATACCATTTTGAATGGATGGTTTTCCGTAGCGCATTGCCAGTTCAACAGGGATATTTGAGTGTTCCTTAACTTTTTTATGTAATCTTTCAGATAATACAATTAAAGGTGAGCCTTCTTTCCACCATATTTTTTTATAGGCTTCAGCAGATTTTTTTGGACGAGTATTTAAAATAATTCCTTTTACTATAAAAGCACGAAGTAAATAAGGCGTATCAATAACGCGTTTATCCATTAAAAACTCATCTAAATATTTTTTTACATCATTAGTAGATGTGCTGTCTGGAGAACCTAAGTTTACAAGTAAAGCTCCTTTCATAATTTATGATTTTGAAAATTGTTTTGGGGTTATGCCGTATTTTCTTTTAAATGCTGCAATAAAATGACTAGAAGTGCTATATCCAAGTTGTAAAGCGACTTCATTTACGTTTAATTGTTGTTCTAATAAAAGGTTTTTAGCTAATTCCATTTTATAATTTAATAAGAATGTAAAAACCGGGACACCATAAACTTCTTTAAATTCAGATTTCAATTTTTTAATATTTAAACCAACTTCTTTCGCTAATTCTGATAGGGAAGGAGGATTGTTCATTTCTTTAAGAATGAGCTGTTTAGCGTGCTTAATTTTACTTATGGTTTCTTCATTAGCAATATATGGGCAAGATTCAGTTTCATTTTCAGAAGGTGTACTAAAATAGTAACTTAATAGTTCGTATACTTTTCCTTTAATAAAAATAGGTCTTAAAGACTCATTCGTTTGTTTTGTAATTAGTTGGTTTAGAATCAATTTAATTGAAGAATTAATTTCTTTTGGTTCAATAATAGGGTTTTCACCTTTTAGACTGTTATAGTTAAATAACATAGTACCATCAATTGAAAACAAAGAATGAAAATATTCAAGTGAAATTAGAAGAACTATCAATTCAGATTCTGGAGGTATATTAAAAAGAATCTTCATTTGTTCGTCTTTAAAATATACCATGCTAGAGTTATTTGCAATTAAATTAATAGCACAATGTTCAAAATTAAACGCCACTTTGCATTCATGATTTATTGAAAAGTATAATTGAATACAATTATCAGTTAGTTGATACTTAAGCAGATCAAAATTAGAAGATAAGTTGTTGAAATGAAATACTTTAAATTTATTATTTTCAGAAAATAGCAAATGGGTACTTTTATCGATGTTTTTGTAAAGGTCTAATGAGTTTTTCATTTAATATTTTAAATATATTAAAATTAATATCTGTACGAAAGTAATAATAAAATTTAAAAATAAAACCATTTTAAATTTTATTATGACAATTGTCATATTTTTAAGAGCTTTATTTTACTGACATTTGTCGGTGTTTTTAAAATTAACTTGATTTAACACTGAATTGAGTGACAATTGTAACTTATGTCGACAATAAAAGTACTTTTGTCGATGTTTTGGAAAAATATATATTAGTACTTTTGTCGATACTTATTGGTAATACCATTTTATTATGAATCAAGAAAATATACCTTCAAAATTTTACAATGTAGGTTTAAGTTATAAAAAAGCAGATGCAAAAGTGCGTGGAGCATTTAGTATATCAAAGGAAAATCAAAAACTATTATTAGAAGATGCTAAATCCAAAGGAATTGAGGGTATTTTTGTGCTTTCGACTTGTAACAGAACTGAAATTACAGGTTTTGCAAAACACCCTTTTGAACTAATTAGCTTATTAGTCGAATATTCAAATGGTAGTGTTGAAGAATTTATAAATGTATCTAATGTTTATAAAAATAAAGATGCAGTTAAGCATTTGTTTCATATTGGTACTGGTTTAGAAAGTCAAATTTTAGGCGATTATGAAATTGTTGGTCAGTTAAAAGAAGCTTTTAAGTTGGCAAAAGAAGTGGGAACTACAAATACGTATTTAGAACGCTTAATGAATTTAGTTTTGCAAGCTAGTAAAGATGTTAAGAATCATACTAAATTAAGCTCAGGAACAACATCAGTAGCTTATGCAGCTATTCAGTACTTAATTGAAAATATTGAGGATTACGATCATAAAAAAATACTTATTTATGGTTTAGGTGATATTGGGAAAAATACGTGTAAAAATGTATTACAATACACCTCAAATAAAATGATTACTTTAGTTAATAGAACTAAGAAAACAGCTTTAGAGTTTAAAAATGATCACCCTGATGTAGAAGTTGTAGATTATACAGAGTTGACTTCAAAAATAATAGCAGCAGATATTTTAATAGTTTCAACAGGAGCAAGTGTTCCAACAGTTACAAAAGCTCATGTAGCTAAAAATAAAAAATTATTGATTCTTGATTTGTCAATGCCCGAAAATGTTGATACTTCAGTTAAGGAATTAGAAGGTATTACATTAGTAAATGTAGATGAACTATCAAAAATAACACATAAAACACTTGAAACACGTAGAAGTGAAATACCAGAAGCCGAAAAAATAATAAAAAAATATAAAGAAGAATTTAATGATTGGATTTCTATTCGTAAATTTGTACCTGCGGTAAATGCTTTAAAAGAATCACTTCAGGTTATTCAACATGCAGAAATTGATTTTCAATCAAAAAAAATAAAAAACTTTAATGTTGAACAAGCCGAGGTTATTACATCTCGTTTAATTCAAAAGATCACTACACAATTTGTGAAACATTTAAAAGACGAAGAAACTGCGGTTGATCAAAGTATAAATGTTATCAGCAAAATGTTTAATATTAAAGAAATGAGTTTAAATGAGAACGATTAAAATAGGAACAAGATCTAGTGAGCTAGCACTATGGCAAGCAAATACTGTAGCAGGTCAGTTAGAACACTTAGGGTATAAAACCGAAATAGTAAAAATAGACTCTGTTGGAGATATTGTTTTAGATAAACCATTATATGAATTAGGCATTACAGGTGTTTTTACAAAAAATTTAGATATTGCATTGCTAAATAATCAGATCGATATTGCAGTGCACTCTTTTAAAGATGTACCTACAAAATTACCTGAAGGAATTGTTCAAGCAGCAATTTTAAAAAGAGGTGATTTCAATGATATTTTAGTTATAAAAGAAGATGAAAATTTCTTTACTCAAGAAAGTGCGGTAATTGCTACCGGAAGTTTGCGAAGAAAATCACAATGGTTATATCGTTACCCAAATCATACAATAACCGGCTTAAGAGGAAATGTAAATACACGTTTACAAAAATTAGAAGAGAATGATTGGGATGGAGCAATTTTTGCTGCAGCAGGCTTAAAAAGATTAAAATTGCTACCACCTAAAGAAAAACATATTAAATTAGATTGGATGATTCCTGCTCCAGCACAAGGTGCAGTGATGATTGCCGCTTTAGATAAAGATGAAGAACTATTAGAAATTTGCAAACAAATTAACGATGAAAATACAGCAATTTGTGTTGGTATTGAACGTAAATTTTTGCAAGTACTAGAAGGAGGTTGTACAGCTCCAATAGGTGCCTTAGCTATGATTTGGGATGAAGAAGTAAAATTTAGAGGTGTTTTATTTAGTCCTGATGGTAAAAATAAAATAGAATTTTATAAAGAATCGCCAATCGATAACGTTTCTGATTTAGGTGAATATGCTGCGAATTATATTTTAGATAGAGGAGGAAAGAAATTAATGCGTGAAATAATAAGCATTGAAAAGGAAATAAATATTTATTCAACAAAAAACCTTTCTTTAGATCAAAAAAATAGTGTTTCAACTAAAATTGGGGTTGCTATGAGTGATTTTATTACTACTAGAAGCAATCGTTTAAAACCTATAATTGTAAAAAATCCAATTAAAAATGTTATAATTACTAGCCAAAATGCCGTAGACGCTTTGTTAGAAAATTTTATAGCTTCTGAATTAAATTTTGAAAATATTTATTGTGTAGGAAGAAGAACAAAAAGGCTGATAGAAAAGAAAATTGGAAAAGTAACTCATATAGAAAATTCTGCCGAAAAATTAGCTAACTATCTGGTTCATAGTTCAAGTGGAGAGGAAGTTACTTATTTTTGTGGAAATAAGAGAAGAGACGAATTGCCAACTATTTTAGCTAAAAATAATATTTTAGTTAAAGAAGTAGAATGCTATCAAACTCAATTAACTCCACGGAAAATAGCTGAAAAAAATCAAGGTATATTATTTTTTAGCCCAACAGGGATAGAAAGTTATTTGAAAGATAATAGTTCAAATAATAAAAGTATTGCATTTTGTATTGGTGATACAACTGCATCAGAAGCAAAAAAATATTTTGATAATGTTGTTGTAGCTGAGCTTCCAACAGTTGAAAGTGTTATAAAGTCTGTAAATAATCATTTTAAAGAATACTAAAAATTGAATCGTATGAATAGAACAAGACGCTTACGTAAAACAGAAAACATTCGTCGTTTAGTTAGAGAAAATAAATTAACCATAGATGATTTAATTTATCCTTTATTTATTGAAGAAGGTGAAAATATTGAGACTGAAATAGTTTCAATGCCAGGAATTAAAAGATTTTCATTAGATAGAATTTCAAAGGAATTAGAGGAGGTTGTTGCATTGAATATTCCGGCAGTTTTACTTTTTGGAATACCAACTAAGAAAGATGAAGTAGGTTCTGATACTTGGAATGATGAAGGAATTATGCAACAGGCTGTTCGTTTTATAAAGAAAAATTACCCAAGCTTATATGTAATTACAGATGTTTGTTTTTGTGAATATACAAGTCACGGGCATTGTGGAGTTATTCATGATAATGATGTTGATAATGATGCAACTTTGCCTAATATAGCAAAACAAGTTATTTCACATGCAAAAGCAGGTGTAGATATGGTTGCACCATCTGGAATGATGGATGGAATGATTGAAACTATTCGTGAAGCTCTTGATAACACAGGTTTTCCAAACTTGCCAATTATGTCGTATGCAGTAAAATATTCTTCAGCATTTTATGGCCCATTTAGAGATGCTGCAGATTCTGCTCCAACATTTGGAGATAGAAGAACTTATCAAATGGATCCTTCAAATAGAGATGAAGGAATGCGTGAAGCAACTTTTGATGATCAGGAAGGTGCTGATATTTTAATGGTAAAACCAGCGTTATCGTACCTAGATATTATTAGAGATTTAAAAAATAATTTTGACAGACCAATTGCTTGTTATAATGTAAGTGGTGAATATGCAATGATTAAAGCAGCAGCAGCAAATGGTTGGATTGATGGAGAAAAAGTAATGATGGAAAGTTTATTATCAATGAAAAGAGCAGGAGCAGATATTATTATTACGTATTTTGCTAAAGAAGTAGCAAAATTATTATTGAAAAAATAAAAGTTTTTTGAGTAAAGTTTAAGTTAGTCACTGAGCGGAGTCGAAGTGATTATCTTAATTAATTTGATTTCGATTCCGCTCAATTACCAATACCAAAAAGAAAATGAAATTAGAAAAATCATTAGAATTATATACTAGAGGGAAAAAACATTTAGTTGGAGCTGTAAATTCACCCGTTAGAGCTTTTAAATCTGTTGGAGGTATTCCAATTTTTATTGAAAAAGCAAAAGGAAGCAAAATTTATGATGTTGATGGTAATGAGTATGTAGATTTGGTATTGTCTTATGGTCCAATGATTTTAGGACATAGAAATAGTGTTGTTGAAAGTTCTATTAAAAAATATTTAAAAAATGGTTACACTTTTGGAGCTTCTACAAAGGGTGAAATTATTTTAGCTGAAATGGTTTGTAATGCTTTTCCAGGAATGGATAAGATTAGATTTGTAAATTCTGGAACGGAAGCAGTTTTAAGTGCCATTCGTTTAGCGAGAGCCTATACAGGTAAAAATAAAATTATAAAATTTGCAGGTTGTTATCATGGGCACTCTGATGCTTTATTGGTAGCGGCAGGTTCAGGTTTAGCAACATTAAGTTTACCCGGAAGTAAAGGTGTGCCAAATGATGCAGTTAAAAACACCTTAATAGCTGAGTTTAATAATATTGATAGTGTTGAAAAACATTTAGCTGAAAATAAAGATATAGCTGCCGTAATTTTTGAGCCAATTGCAGGAAATATGGGAGTTGTTGAACCAACTAGAGAATTTATTGAAGAACTTAGAGATCTTACCAAAGCAAGTGGAGTTTTATTGATTGCGGATGAAGTTATGACCGGTTTTCGTTCAAAATTTGGAGGCGCACAAGAATTATTAGGAATACAAGCTGATATTACTTGTTTAGGAAAAGTTGTTGGTGGAGGTTTTCCTGTTGGAGCTTACGGTGCACGAAATGAAATTATGGAAATGGTTGCTCCTTTAGGAGAAATGTACCAAGCAGGAACTTTATCAGGAAATCCAATAGCTATGAGTTGTGGGATAGCAACTTTAAAAGAGTTACAAAAAAGAGATCCTTATGTAGATTTTGAAAAAACAGCTACTTTTTTAGAGCGATCTTTAAAAGATGCTGCAAAAGAAAATGGTATAGATTTACAGGTAAATAGATTCGGGTCTATGATTAATGCATTCTTCACAAAAGAAAAGGTAGTCGATTTCAAATCGGCACAAACAAGCGATACTAAAAAATTTAAAACATTCTTTTGGAAAATGATGGAAAATGGTGTGTTTTTACCACCATCTCAATTTGAATCTTGGTTTTTAGGAACTGCTATGACAAAAAGAGATATTTATAAAGTTCGTTCAGCAATCCAAGTAGCTATGAAAGCCGTTGCCGATAAGGAAAAAAATAAAATAAAAATTTAAAAAAATAGTACTTATACTAATAAAAATGATTAAAAACGATTTATTTTTAAGAGCTTTAAAAGGAGAAATTGTTGAAAGACCTCCAGTTTGGATGATGCGTCAAGCAGGAAGATTTTTACCGGAATTTAGAGAAATTCGTGAAAAATATGATTTTTTTACACGTTGTAGAACTCCTGAATTAGCTTCGGAAATAACGGTACAACCTTATAGAAGGTTTGGAATGGATGCCGCTATATTATTTTCTGATATATTAGTGATTCCGCAAGCAATGAATATTGAAGTTGAAATGAAAGAAGGAATTGGACCTTGGTTACCAAATCCTATTCGTTCTCAAAAAGATGTTGATGCTGTTATTGTTCCTGATGTTACGGTAGAATTGAAATACGTAATGGATGCAATTAAAGTAACCAAACAAAAGTTGAATGACGATGTTCCTTTAATTGGTTTTGCAGGTTCACCGTGGACTATTTTATGTTATTGTGTTCAAGGTCAAGGTTCAAAAAACTTTGATAAAGCAAAAGAATTTTGTTTTACACAACCTTTGGCAGCACATACTTTACTTCAAAAAATAACAGATACAACTATTGCATATTTAGAAGAAAAAGTAAAATCGGGAGTTAATGCTGTGCAAATATTTGATTCTTGGGGAGGAATGTTATCTCCAACTGATTATCAAGAGTTTTCTTGGAAATATATCAACCAAATTATTGAAGCATTAAAAGATGAAGCACCAGTTATTGCATTTGGGAAAGGATGTTGGTTTGCTTTGGAAGAAATGGCAAATTCAAATGCAGCTGCTTTAGGTGTTGATTGGACAGTTAGTCCAAAAGTTGCTCGTAAATTAACAGGTAATAAAATTACATTACAAGGTAATTTAGATCCGGTACGTTTATTATCACCTCCCAAAGTCATAAAATCTATGGTAAAAGAAATGATTGATGATTTTGGGAAAGATAAATACATTGTAAACTTAGGTCATGGAATTTTACCTCACACTCCATTAGATAATGCGAAAGCATTTATTGAAGCTGTTCAGGAATATTCAATTTAATAGTTACTACAAACTAATTATGAAGCATGAAAAATCTGATTCAAAAATATAACATACCAGGTCCAAGATATACAAGCTATCCAACGGTTCCTTTTTGGGATAAGGAAGGAATTGCGCTGAAAGATTGGAAAAGTACAGTTAAAAAATCTTTTAACGAAAGTAATGATACTGAGGGAATTAGTCTCTATATCCATTTACCTTTTTGTGAAAGTTTATGTACTTTTTGTGCTTGCCATAAAAAAATCACAAAGCGTCACGAAGTTGAACAACCTTATATTGAAACTGTTTTAAAAGAATGGAACTTATATTGTGATTTGTTGGTTGAAAGACCAAAAATTAGAGAAATTCATTTAGGTGGTGGAACTCCAACCTTTTTTTCTTCAGAAAATTTAAAAAAACTAATAAATGGGATTTTTAAAAGAGCTGATAAATTTGAAACTTTTGATTTTAGTTATGAAGGTCATCCTAATCATACTTCAGAAGAACAGTTACAAACCTTATATGATTTAGGTTCTAGAAGAAATAGTTTTGGAATACAAGATTATGATCCAGTTGTTCAAAAATCAATTCATAGAGTTCAAAGTTTTGAGCAAGTAAAAAAGGTAAATGATTTATCTCGTAAAATTGGATACGAATCTATTAGTCACGATTTAATTTTTGGTTTGCCTTTTCAAACAGAAGAAAGTATTAGAAATACCATTAAAAATACCATAGCATTAAAACCAGATAGAATTGCCTATTATAGTTATGCGCATGTACCTTGGATAAAAGGTGTTGGGCAACGAGGTTTTGATGACAATGATTTACCTAAAGACAGTGAAAAGCGTTATTTATATGAATTGGGGAAACAATTATTTTTTGACAATGGTTATGTTGAAATAGGAATGGATCATTTTGCATTGCCAAGTGACTCTCTTTATAAAGCAATGGAAGCTAAAAAATTGCACCGTAATTTTATGGGGTATACGGCTGGTAAAACCGAATTAATGATTGGTTTAGGAATGTCTTCAATTAGTGATTCTTGGTATGCATTTGCTCAAAATGAAAAAACAATTGAAGAGTATACAGAAAAAGTAAATAACGGAATTATTCCAATTTTCAGAGGTCATTTATTAACCGAAACCGATTTAATTATTAGAAAACACATTTTAAATTTAATGTGCAATTTAGAAACTGAATGGAAAATAGGGTTACAATCAAAAGTAAAAGAGGAAATTATAAATCGTTTGCAAGAAATTATTATTGATGGTTTGGTTGAGGTGACAACTGATAAAGTTGTAGTAAATGAAGAAGG
>NZ_JASFZF010000076.1:0-12979 GCF_046055765.1 Lutibacter sp.
TGGGAAAATTTGACCTGGATATGGAGCAGCAAAAGAAACACTTTTTTTTCCAATACTTGAATTTGAAAAAACTGTCATAAATAAGCTTTCACCTGTTAATAACCGTTTCCCTGCAGAAAATAGTTTTCCTAAAATACCTTCATCTTGGTTAGAACCATCTCCAAAAATTGTTTCCATTTGTATCCCATCATTCATCATCATAAAACTTCCAGATTCTGCAACAACTCCTTCTTGTGGATCTAATTCAATCTCAACATATTGCATTTCTTCTCCGTGAATTTTATAATCGATCTCGTGTGCATTCATAGTTCTAAATTTTTATTATTTTTTTGATTTTAATTTTAAACTCCATTCAAATTCATAAGCTGATACTTGTTCACCATTTTCATTCACTCCAACAGATTTCATAATAATTGTTTGTCCGTCTCCTGTTGCAATGGTTCTTTTTAATGCTTCATCAATTAAATTACCATCATTACAAGTGAATTTTATTAGACCTATCGCTTTTTTTGTAAATGTTCCATTGTGGTTTGTAACTAACATTGAAATTTGTTTACCACTTTCTTTAATTTTTTTTATAACAATTGCACCTGTTGTAAGTTCGGCAGCCATTGATTGTACTGCAAAATACATGGAGTTAAATGGGTTTTGATTTATCCACTTATGCTTCACTTTTACAACCGCTTTTTCAGTATCAAGCTCAATTAGTTTCACCCCACATAAAAATGCTGATGGTAATTTAAACATTAAAAACTTGTTCATTTTTTTTACAGTAACCTCCATATAAAGTTCTAATTATTTTGAGTTCAAGTTAATTAAAAATTATGAGCGTAAAAAAATGTTTTTTTGTTAAAAAAATGTTAAATAATAGTACTATGTCTTGCATACTACTATCTTTTATATATATATTTGCATAAGAAATTACTATATACTATTAATTATGATAACACAAAACGATAAAAATTATAGTTCAATTACACATTTAAGTGGTTTTGCTGGATGGTTTTTCCCTTTTGGAAACATCATTGCTCCACTTGTACTTTGGACTGCTAAAAAAAATGAAAGTTCTTATATCGATACTCATGGAAAATCAGCTGTAAATTTCCAACTTAGTTTAATACTATACGGATTCTTATTAGCATTATTAATAATACCAATTGCTATATTTACCTTAGGCCTAGGAATTTTAGCAATTGTAATAGGAATAATTCCTGCAATTTTATTAAAGATTGCACTAATTATTTTAGCAAGTATTAAAGCAAACAGTGGTGAGTATTATACGTATCCATTTACAATAGAATTTATCAAATAGCAATATGCTTTTTAACTCTTAAATCTCAACTTATGAAGATAGAAAACACAAAAGCTCAAATGCGAAAAGGAGTTTTAGAATACTGCATACTTTCCATTTTACAGCATGGTGATGCTTATACTTCTGAAATTTTATCGCACTTAAAAGATGCAAAATTATTAGTTGTTGAAGGAACCGTTTATCCTTTATTAACTAGATTAAAAAATGCTGGTTTACTCAGCTATCGCTGGGAAGAATCAACATCTGGACCGCCAAGAAAATATTATGCCTTAACAGAAACAGGAAAATTATTTTTAAAAGAATTAAACGGTACTTGGAGTGATCTTGTAGAAGCAGTAAACTTAGTAACTACCAAAAAATCAACAAAAAAATGAATAAGACAATAAACATAAATTTAGGAGGCATTTTCTTTCATATTGATGAAGTAGCTTATCAAAAGTTAAAATTTTATTTAGATGCCATTAAACGATCTTTAAGTGATGATCCACAAGGAAGAGATGAAATATTAAATGATATTGAACATAGAATTGGCGAATTACTTTCTGAAAGAGTAAAAGACGAACGTCAGGTTGTAAACGAAAACAACATTGATGAAATCACTAAAATTATGGGGAAACCCGAAGATTATTTAATTGATGAAGAAATATTTGAAGACGAACCAACATACAGATCAAGAAGCAATTCAAAAAAATTATTTAGAGATAGTGAAGATAAATTTTTAGGTGGTGTTTGCTCTGGTTTAGCACATTATGTTGGAATGGATACTATTTGGATGCGAATTATTTGGTTAGTATTACTCTTTGGGTTTGGTATTGGATTTCTAATTTATCCCATATTATGGATATTAATTCCTGTTGCTGAAACTACTGCTGAAAAATTGCAAATGAAAGGTGAGCCTGTAAATATTAGTAATATTGAAAAAAAAATTAGAGAAGAATTTGAAGGTGTAACATCACGTGTAAAAGAAGGTGTAAACGATGTAACTAATAAAGTAAAAAGCTCTGAATTTAAAAATAAAACAAAATCAGGTATTCAAGAACTTGTTGATACACTTGGAAAAATAATTTTAGCAATCCTTAACATATTTGGTAAGTTTATTGGTGCAATTTTAATATTTACAGCAACTGTTACTCTCATAGCGTTAATAATTGGTGCTTTTTCATTAGGAGGAATTGAAATATTGGGCTTTGGTGAAGAATTTGTACACTATCCACCATTCTTTTTTGATTCAATATTACCGCATTGGTTATTAATTATTTTTGGTTTCATTGCTGTTAGTATTCCTTTTGTAATATTATTTATGCTAGGTCTAAAAATATTATCTAACAATGTTAAATCATTTAGTACTACAACAAAACTTTCTTTATTAGGTATTTGGATTATATCACTTTTCGGATTAGGAATTGCAGGAGCAAATTTGGCTACTAGAACTGCTTATGATGGTGTCCAGAATCAAACTGAAGAATTATCACTTATAGCCACAGATACTTTAAAAGTAAAAATGGTTGGGAATGATAATTTATCAAACAAAAAAGAACTTAGAAGAAGATATAATTCCGAAACAGTATATGATAATGATATACAAAAATTGTACTCAACTAGAATTAATGTAGATATAAAATTTACAGATAAAGTAAATGCTTTTATTAAAATCAGAAAAGAATCGGAAGGGAAAAACCGTTTAAATGCCAATAACGACGCAGAAGCTCTTGAATATCAATTTAATTTAAATGATAAAAATTTAGAATTAAATGGCTATTTCTTATCTGGCTTTAAAAATAAATTTAAAAATCAATTGATTGATATAACTATTTATTTACCCATTAATTCATTCATATATTTAGATAATTCTACACGTACATTTTTAAAAGGTGTTGAAAATATTCATGAAATTTATGATAGAGATATGCCAAAGCACCTATATAAAATGACTGAAAATGGGTTAGAATGTTTAGATTGTGATTCTAGCATTTTTGGTAATTCATATAAAAGAGGAAATGAGCATTTCAACTTAAATATTGACAGAAATGGAGTTAAAATAAAAGTGAAAGATCGTGATGGAAGTGCTGAAATTAAATTGGATAAAAACGGTTTAATTATTCATTAATTACAATTCAAACAAATTATTCAACAGTTCATACACTTAAAATTCGTATAAAACCAATTTAAAAATACATTTGAACAACCAAAAATATTTATTATGAAAATTCTAACAAAAATAACTGCAATCCTAGTCATCTTAATTACAACATCTTCATGTTTTATGGAAGGTATTACAGGTATTAGAGGCAATGGGAATGTAGTTTCAGAAGATAGAAATATAAATTCTGACTTTGATGCTATAAAAGTACAACAAGGTATTAATCTATATTTAACACAAGGAAGCGTAACAGATTTAAATGTAGAAGCTGATGAAAACATCATAGATCTATTGATAACTGAAGTAAAAAATGGTGAGTTGAAAATATACTTTGATAAAAATGTTTATAAAGCAAAAGAACGTAATGTATATTTAACCGCAACTAAAATTTCTAAAATAAGTGCTTCTAGTGGCGCTTCTGTAAAGTCTGAAAATACACTACAAGTTAGCTCTTTAGACCTTAGTTCAAGTAGTGGAAGTTCTATAAAAATTCATGTAAATGCTTCTGAAGTTACTAGTGAATCTTCAAGTGGTTCAACTATAAATATTTTCGGAAAAACAGCAACATTCTCCGCAGAAGCAAGTAGCGGTAGCTCAATTGACGCGGACAAATTAGAAGCAATAGATGTGTATGCAAAAGCTAGTAGTGGAGCTAATATAGATGTAAATGTAACAGGTAATTTAACAGCAAAAGCAAGTAGTGGTGGAGATATTGATTTTGAAGGAAATCCAACACATGTTAATAAAAAAACTTCCTCTGGAGGTAGTGTATCAAGAAGCTAATTCCAATTTATATATTTAAATTGTTAAGCCAGTTCACACTTGTTGAACTGGCTTTTTTTTACACCATACTCTTAATATTATCATAAATTATTTTTAATTATGATAATAATCACGAATATTGAAAACAAGTTACCTATTTTTGCGTTATTGTAAAACTGTGATAACAATTAATTAAAAAATATAATATGCAAAAAAAAAACAATCCTCATTCATTTCATATTCCTGTTATGGGGCTTGCTTTTACAATAGATAGTCCTATTAAAGTTGCAAAATATGGTATTTCATCCGTTATTTCAATTGTAGATGACATTTTAATTGAAAGAATGAATGAATATTATTCAACAAAATTTAAAATTCCTTTTAATGCAATTTCAACAAAAGTTGAAGATTATAGAGCAAAAAGAATTACATCATACCTTAATACGGTTGATACTATTGTAAAACATACGTTCGAAAACCTAAAAAAAGGTTTTGAAGAAAAAAGTAGTGATTTTGAAAAATATATGGAAATGCTTCCTGATTTTTCAGATTTAAAACAAAGTTTTGCTAAAACAATTCAACATAATACCCTTAAGGAAAATATATCGAATTGGATACATAGCAACTTAAAAACAGGTAATATTGACGTAAATATTATGACAAAGCTTAATAAGCCTAATTATAGTAAAAACGAGTTATTACCTTCAGAATATAATGATGCACACGCTGCACTTAGAGGATTTGCAAACAGCAATTTAGAATCTTCAGTTGTACTTTCAGCAGGTATGAATCCGAGATTATATAGTTATTTTGAAAATTTTAATGACTTTTTCCCTGATGAAAACAACTTCTTAAAAAAGAAAATTATTTTAAAAGTAAGCGATTACAGATCTGCTTTAATTCAAGGGAAATTTTTAGCGAAAAAGGGTTTATGGGTTTCAGAATATAGAATAGAATCTGGTTTAAACTGTGGTGGTCATGCATTTGCTTCAGATGGTTATTTAATGGGACCTATTTTAGAAGAATTTAAACTAAATAAAGAATCTTTAATAATTGAAGTAAATAATATTCTTGTTAATGCCTTAAAAAGTAAAGGAAAACATGTTCCTAGTGCTAGTTTAAATTTAGATATTACAGTTCAAGGTGGTGTAGGAACTTCAGAAGAACATGAATTTTTAATAGATAATTACAATGTAAATTCAGTGGGATGGGGAACACCTTTTTTATTAGTTCCTGAAGCTTCAACTGTTGATTCTAAAACAATAGAAACATTGAAACTTGCTAAAGAGAAAGATTTATATTTAAGCAATATTTCTCCTTTAGGAGTTCCTTTTAATAGTTTAAGAGGAAATTCTAATGAAATTTTTAAAAATAAACGAATAGCTAACAATAAAGCTGGTAGTTCTTGTCCTAAGAAATTTTTAGCTTCTAATAAAGAGTATTCTGAAAGAGTTATTTGTACTGCTTCAAAAAAGTATCAAACAATAAAGTTAAATGAATTAAAAAATGAAAATTTAACTTCAAGTGAATATTCAAAAAAGGCAACTCAAATTACCGATAAAGCATGTTTATGCGAAGGATTATCAAATGCGGCTTTAATTGATTATAAGCTAGAACGAAAAGGAGAAGAGCAAGGAGTTGCAGTTTGTCCTGGTCCAAATATGGCCTATTTCTCTAAAGAACTTTCTTTAAAAGAAATGGTAAGCCATATTTATGGAAAAGCTAATGTTATTGTTTCTGAAAATCGCCCACATATGTTTATCAAAGAATTATCAATGTATGTTGATTATTTTTCTAACAAAGTAGAAGAATTAAAAGATTCGTTAACAAACAAAAATGAAAAATATTTAACAACATTTAAGCATAATTTAAATGATGGTATTGAATATTACCATAGTTTATTTTCTGATTTCGAAATAAATAAAGAGAACTTATTAATGGATTTAGAACATTTAAAAAATAGATTATTTAATGTGCAAATTCCTATTTTGGTAAAAGTATAGTATAAAAAAAGCCTTTCAATTGAAAGGCTTTTTTTATGTATTTCTGTTAACTTATTCTCCGTAATTAAAATTTGCAAGGGTTTTATTCTCCAAAATTTTTAAGGTACTATCTCTAACTTCTGCCATTAAAATACTTAAACTACACTGCTCTTCATCAATACAATCATCACATTTCTCATAATAATTTAAACTTACACAAGGCAACATCGCAATTGGACCTTCAAGGACTCTCATAATTGTAGAAATTTTTATGCTACTTGGTTCTTTAAGCAAAAAATATCCGCCACCCTTCCCTTTTTTAGAAGAAAGTATACCACTCTTTTTTAATGTTAACAATATACTTTCTAAATATTTTTGTGATATATTTTCGGATTTTGAAATATCAGCAATTAAAACAGGTGAGTTCTTCTCTTGTTTTACTAAATAGCTAAGTGCTTTAAGTCCATATTTTGTTTTTTTAGAGAGCATTTAAAATTAAATTAATCGTTTTTATTTGGTAAAAAAACTTCTGCCATCATACAACGAGCGCTTCCTCCTCCACAAGCTTCAATAGTATCTAAAGAACTAGATAAGATTTTACCATGTTTTTTAAGCTGATTTAATTGTTGTTTTGTTAAGCATTCATGTGCTGATTTTGACATAATTATATAACGTTCATCATCCTTACCAATAACTTGTAACATGTTTCCTGCAAAATTATTTACTTGATCTTCAGAAATATTTATAACTTCTTTACCATCTTCTTTTAAATGTTTTAATACATTTTTACGTTCCTTTTTATCATCAATACTATCTAAACATATTACTGAAAATTTTTCACCTAAACACATAATCACATTTGTATGATAAATTGGGAGTCGCTTATTATTCACAGTTTGGTACGATACAAATGGAACCGGTGTGTATTCAAAATCTTCACAAAATTCAATAAATAAATCTTCATCGGCTCTAGGAGATAATGCACAATATGCTTTTTTATTAACTCTATCTAACAGTAAACTTCCGGTACCTTCTAAAAATAATTCTTCAGCTTCAGCAGAAGTATAATCTACAATATTTTCAATTACAAAACCTAAGGTTTCTAAAGTTTTAAATACATCCTCTCTTCTTTCTAATCTTCTATTTTCAGCAAACATTGGATACAATCCTACATCTCCATTTTCATGAAAAGAAATCCAATTGTTTGGAAAAATTGAATCTGGCGTATCAAACTCTTTTGTATCATCAATAACTATAACTTGAACTCCTATTTCGCGTAATTTACTCACATATTCATCAAACTCTTGTAAAGCTTTAAATTGAATTGTTTTAGGAGTTAAACTATCTAATACTTTTTGATAATAATTGTTTACAGCAGTTTGTTCATTTGTACGAAATGAAACTGGGCGAATCATTAAAATAGTAGTTGTAATTTGTTTCATAAATTAATCTCTAATTAGTGGCATGGTAGAACATCTTAATAAACCTTCTTGTTTAGCAATTTCAGCATAAGGTATTTCTTCAACTGTAAACCCTTCTTTTCTCAACCAATTATTTAATCTTGTAAAGTTTTGTTCTGAAACAACAACTTTTGTTGAAATTGAAAATACATTTGAAAACATTTGGTACATTTCATCTTTAGTAATATGAAATAAATTATCCATACCAAACAAATTTACCAAATAATTATAATCATTTACATCTCTAAAGCCTTCTTTATGAATAATTGCTTTATTTTTTCCTACAGGCTGAAAACAACAATCTAAATGTAGTGCATTTTCTCTTGCATTGGTATTTGATTTAACCAAATCTAATTCTTTAACAATTTTAGTTGGAAACAAGTCTTTAATAAAATTTACACCTTTCATATTAGTACGCGCAGTAATAAAATTACTGTAATCATCACCTTTGTAAGTACCTATAAAAATATGATTATTCCATAGCATTATATCCCCTCCTTCAAAATGAGTATCACTAGAAGTCTCAATTATTTTACTTGAGTTAATTTCATCTAAAATATACTGAGTTGCTTCAATTTCTTTTTCTCTATCTGGTAAAATGTTAGATTTAATTAACTTATCTTCAATAACAAATGCAATATCTCTAGAAAATATTTGATTATAATTTTCTATTACTTTGGGTCTAAAAACTTTTACATTATACTTTTTAAAAACTTTATTGAAAGCTTCCATTTCAAGAGTCATATCCTTCTCTAGTGGATAAGTTCCTGCTTTAATGTGCTCGATTGATTTTGGATCATAAGCTTCTTCTAGTTTTGGTGTTGATCCATTACAAGTTGCAGTTCCTAAAACCACCGCTCTAAGACGACCAGTTTCATCTTGAACATTTAGTTTAATCATATAGTTACTATTTTAATGTAAAAGTAAAAAAACCCCATAACTTAATATGAGGTTTTTTTAGTTAATTTGAGTTTTTATTTAGCGTTCTTCAAATGATTTGAATGGTCGTAAAGTTTCTCCCACATATAACTGACGTGGGCGACCAATAGGTTCTCCATTTTCTCTCATTTCTTTCCATTGTGCAATCCAACCTGGTAAACGACCTATGGCAAACATAACCGTAAACATTTCAACTGGAATACCTAAAGCTCTATAAATTATTCCTGAATAAAAATCTACATTAGGATATAGTTTACGCTCAGCAAAATATTCATCTTTTAAAGCAACTTCCTCCAAATGTTTTGCAATATCTAAAATTGGATCATTTAAGTTTAAATCCTCAAATAATTCATCAGCTGCATTTTTAATAATTCGTGCTCTTGGATCAAAGTTTTTATAAACTCTATGACCAAATCCCATTAAACGGAATGGATCATTTTTATCCTTTGCTTTATTTATATATTTTTCAACATCACCTCCATCGTTTCGAATATTTTCCAACATTTCTAATACTGCTTGGTTTGCACCTCCGTGTAATGGTCCCCAAAGTGCAGAAACTCCAGCTGAAATTGAAGCAAATAAACCAGCTCCTGATGAACCAACAATTCTTACTGTTGAAGTAGAACAGTTTTGCTCATGATCTTCATGTAATATTAACAACTCATCTAATGCTTTAACTGCAATAGGATTAATTTTATATTCTTCTGTAGGAATTCTAAACATTAATTGACTAATGTTTGAAATATAATCTAATGAATTATCAGCATAATTTAATGGTAAACCATGGTTTCTTCTGTGTGCCCAAGCCGCCAATACAGGAAATTTTCCAAGTATTTTTACAATAGCACTATACATCTCTTCTTTTGAATTTACATTTACACTACCAGGATTAAAAGACGTTAAGGCACTCGTAAAGGCTGACAACATTCCCATAGGATGGGCTGATTTTGGGAAACCTTCAACAATATCTTTCATTTCTTCATTTAATAAAGAATGGCTCTTAATGTCAGTTTCAAATTTTTTGAATTCTTCTTTAGTTGGTAATTCACCAAATATTACTAAATATGCAACTTCTAAAAAACTAGCTTTTTTTGTTAACTCTTCTATTGCATAACCTCTGTGACGTAAAATTCCTTTTTCTCCATCTAAAAATGTAATTTTACTTGTACAAGAACCTGTGTTTTTAAATCCTGAATCTAAAGTAATTACACCTCCTGTACTTGGTCTTAATGTTTTAATATCTATGGCAATTTCATTTTCAGTTCCTTTAAAAACTGGAAACTCATATTTTTTACCACCTACTTCTAAAATTGCTTTCTCTGACATTGTTTTACGTATATTTTATTAATTTACTATTATTTTTGCGTAACGAATTTAATGAATTTTTAGCTATTTTAAAAAAATAGTTATTAATGATTTGTTAAATATTTAGTATATGCTTAAATACAAAAAAGTCGAGATTTCTCTCGACTTTTTCAATAAATATAGCATAGTTTTATGCTAATAATATTAATCAGATTCAACCATTTCATCTTTAATTCCAACCATTTTTTCAAGCATCTCTGTAGTAATAGATTTTGGTCTCTCAAGAGAATATCCTAAAGCTCTATCCCAAATTATATTAGATAATACTCCAAAAGATCTTCCAATTGAGAATAATACCGTATAAAAATCATATTCAGTAACACCATAATGCCATTGAACAACACCCGATTGTGCATCAACATTTGGCCAAGGGTTTTTAGCCTTACCTTGTTCAACTAAAATATCTGGTACTACTTTATAAAGTGCATCTACATATTTAAATATTTTATCATCTGGTAAGTTTTTTAAACAAAATTCTCTCTGTACTGTATAACGCGGATCTGTTTTACGTAAAACTGCATGACCATAACCAGGAATTACTTGTCCTTTGTTTAATGTATCCCAAACATATTTTTTCATCTCTTCTTCTGTTGGAATTTTACCTCCCATTTGATCCATTAATCCTTGAAGCCAACGTAATACTTCTTGATTTGCTAAACCATGCAAAGGTCCTGCTAAACCATTAATCATTGCAGAAGTTGCATAATAAACATCGGATAATGAACTGGCAACTAAATGTCCTGTATGTGCACTAACATTACCACTTTCATGATCCGCATGAATAATAAAATACATACGAGATACATCATCATAAGGCTTATCTTTTCCCATCATATAAGCAAAATTTGCACCTAAATCTAATGTAGGATCTGGATATCTGTGACCTTTTTCTGGATGGTATAATTTATTATAAATATATGCTCCAATCAGTGGCATTTTAGCTAAAAGGTTTGTTGAGTCTTCATAAGTAGAATCCCAATAATCCATTTTACTCATTCCTTTTTTATATTTTATATTAAAATGAGATTCTCTTTCTAAACTCATAACTGCAGCCGAAAGAATTGCCATTGGATGGCTATTACTAGGAAATGCATCTATAACATCCCAAACATAATGAGGAATCACACGGCGATTATTAAAATCAACCAATAGCTCTTCAATTTCTTTTTGAGTAGGAATATCACCTGTTAATAATAAATGATATAAACCTTCAACATAAGGCATTTCTGCTCCTTCTGGTTTAGGTAATTTTTCTAATACTTCAGGAAGTGTAAATCCTCTATATCTAATTCCTTCAAATGGATCTAAATAAGAAATATCTGTAACTAAACCTTTAATACCCCTCATTCCACCAATAGCCTGAGCTACAGTTACTTGATCAATAACATCACTTCCATGTTCTTTCAATAATTTGGTAGTTCTTAAACGATGTGATTGAATTTTTTTGTACAATTTATCTTTTAAAATGCTCATAATATTTAACCTTTTTTAATTATTCCCATAAATTTACGACTGAAAGCAATATTAAAACATGATATTTATCATATTACTATTCAGATGTAACAATTATCACCTTGAAAAACAAGCACTTATAATTATACTTAAAATTTAGATTTAAACTAAAATTGGACTAAAAAATAAAAACCAGTAAAGGTTATTTCACTGGTTTTTAAAATATTATATAAAGAAATCAATATTCTAATTGATAAATTATAGCTAAATAATTAGATTTTAAATGCTTTATTTTGAGGAAAATAAGCAACACTACCTAACTCTTCTTCAATTCTTAATAGTTGATTATATTTTGCTATACGATCTGTTCTTGAAGCTGATCCTGTTTTAATTTGACCACAATTAAAAGCTACTGCTAAATCCGCAATTGTAGTATCTTCTGTTTCTCCAGAACGGTGTGAAATAACACTAGTATAACCCGCATTGTGCGCCATATTTACAGCTGCCATTGTTTCAGTCAAAGTCCCAATTTGATTCAATTTAATTAAAATTGAATTTGCAGATTTTTCATTAATTCCTCTTTCAAGTCTTTCAACATTAGTAACAAATAAATCATCTCCAACAATTTGAACTTTATCACCAATTGCTTCAGTTAGTAATTTCCATCCTTCCCAATCGTCTTCAGCCATACCATCTTCAATAGAAATAATTGGATATTTACTTGATAGTTCTTTCAAATATGCAACTTGTTCTTTAGATGAACGGATTTTTCCATTTTCACCTTCGAATTTACGATAATCGTATTTTCCATCAATATAAAATTCGGAAGATGCTGGATCAAGAGCTATTTTAACTTCTTCTCCTGCTTTATAACCAGCCAAATTTATCGCTTTTATAACTGTTTCAAGTGCATCTTCAATTCCATCAAAATTTGGTGCAAAACCACCTTCATCCCCAACTGCAGTACTTAAACCTCTTTCTTTTAAAACATTTTTAAGGTTATGAAAAATTTCAGAACCCATTTTAATGGCTTGCGTAAAGTTTTTTGCCATTACTGGCATAATCATAAATTCTTGAAATGCAATAGGAGCATCTGAATGAGAGCCACCATTGATAATATTCATCATTGGTACTGGTAAAGTATTTGCGCTCACACCACCAACATAACGATATAAAGGTAATTCCAATTCATTTGCCGCAGCTTTTGCAACAGCCAATGAAACACCTAAAATTGCATTAGCTCCTAACTTAGATTTGTTTTTTGTTCCATCTAATTGAATCATTGCATTATCAACAAGATTTTGTTCAAAAACAGAATACCCTATAATTTCTTCTGCAATAATATCATTTACATTTTTTACAGCGTTTAGTACGCCTTTCCCCATATAATCACTTCCACCATCGCGTAATTCTACAGCTTCATGTTCACCAGTAGATGCTCCAGAAGGAACAGCTGCTCTCCCTAGAGCTCCATTTTCAGTAACTACATCAACTTCTACAGTTGGATTTCCTCTTGAATCAAAAATTTGACGTGCATGAACACTTAATATCATACTCATATCTATAT
>NZ_JASFZF010000077.1:0-18860 GCF_046055765.1 Lutibacter sp.
TAACTTTGTGTTTTTAATGCAAAAACGTTACGAAGCTGATATAGCAATTGCAGCCAGTGTCTCAGATATTTCAGTTTTAGACACCGCAAAAGATACAGGACAAGGTTTTATTTTACCTAGAGTATCCTTTAATTATATGATTGCTTTATTGTTGGGTTGTATTTTGCCGTTGTTTGTAATAATTGCAAAAGAAATATTAGACAGTAAAATTCATACTGCAGAAGATATTGAACGAATTTCTCCTATTCCAATTTTAGGTGTTGTTGGAAAAAATACAGCTGAAAATAATTTAGCGGTATTTTTAAAACCTAAATCAACAGTTGCTGAATCTTTTAGAGCACTACGATCAAATATTCAATTTTTATTTGATAGAAAGAAAAAAGACAATTGTAAAACTATTATTGTTACATCTTCAGTAAGTGGTGAAGGTAAAACGTTTGTTTCAATTAATGTTGCAACAGTTTTTGCTTTAGGAGGCAAAAAGACAATATTAGTTGGATTAGATTTGCGTAAACCAAAAATATTTACTGATTTTGAAATTACGAATGAAAAGGGTGTTGTAAATTATTTGATTGGGGAAGAAAAGAAAAGTGATATTATTCAACATACAAAAATTCCTAATTTAGATATTATAACAGCGGGTCCAGTTCCACCAAATCCATCTGAATTATTGATTGGTTCAGTAACAGATGAATTAATTAACAGCCTAAAAGAAGAGTATGATTATATTATCTTAGATACACCTCCAATTGGTTTAGTTTCTGATGCTTTAGAACTGTTAAAATATGCAGATACTACAATTTATGTCGTGAGACAAGGCTATTCGCAAAAAGGTATGCTAAAAATGATAAATGACAAATACCGTAAGCAAGAAATTTCTAATGTAGCTATAGTTTTAAATGATTTTAAAGTAAAGTCAAAATATGGATACGGATACGGATATGGTTATGGATACGGATATGGTAAATATGCTAATGGTTATCACGAAGTTGAAGAAAAATCGTTTTTAAAAAGAATATTTAAACGTACTAAAAAAAGTTAATTTCTTTAAATAGCGATTCCTTCTAAAAAAACTTGCTCAATTTTATGATTTCCAAAGGAGTATGGAATAAAACCATAGCTAGGAATTTTTTCAGTAATTATAAAATTGGCTTTTTTACCTTTACAAATACTTCCATGGGTTTTTTCTAATCCCATGGCGTATGCACCATTTATTGTTGCTGCATTAATGGCTTCTTCTGGAGTCATTTTCATTTTAATACAAGCTGTTGAGACTACAAAATTCATATTTCCAGATGGTGTAGATCCAGGATTATAATCCGTAGCTAATGCTAAAGGTAAACCAGCGTCAATTATTTTACGTGCAGGTGTGTATGGAATACTTAAGAAGTATGAGCAAGAAGGTAATGCTACAGGCATTGTTTTTGAATTTTTTAAAGTCTCAATATCTTCATCTCTCATTTCTTCTAAATGATCTACGGAAAGTGCCTTAAAATTAACACCAGCTTGAACACCTCCAATTGCTGTAAATTGGTTTACGTGAATTTTTGGAATTAATCCATATTTTGAGGCTGCTTTTAGTAACCGTTCTGTATCTTCTACAGAAAAATAACCGGTTTCACAAAAAATGTCAATAAACTCAGCTAAATTTTCTTTGGCTACACTTGGGAGGGTTTCATTAATAACAATATCTAAGTAACCACTTTTATTATTTTTAAATTCAATGGGTAACGCATGAGCTCCTAAAAAAGTAGCTTTTATAGTAATTGGAAAATTTTCATTAAGCTTTTTAATTACACGGAGCATTTTTAATTCGGCATCTTTTGCCAAACCATAACCAGATTTGATTTCTACTGCTCCAGTTCCTAATTTCATAATTTCTTTAATTCGAACTGCAGATTGTTTATAGAGTTCTTCTTCAGAGGTAGCTTGTAATTTTTTTGCTGAGTTTAAAATTCCTCCGCCATTATTTGCAATTTCTTCATAAGTTAAACCGTTTATTCTATCAACAAATTCTTGTTCTCTATTTCCAGCAAAAACAATGTGTGTATGACTATCACACCAAGTTGGTAAAACAATTTTTCCTTCAGCATTCACAGTTTTATTGGCTATTATATTTGGCAAGTTATTCATGGTGCCAAAATTTTTAATAATATCGTTCTCTATCAACAAAAAAGCATTTTTAAGAAATGGAAGAATACTCATCTCTTTTCCACAAACCCTGCTTTTAGGATAGTCTTCTATTTGTAAAAGTTCTTTGATATTAGTTATTAAAGTTGTCATTGTTTTATAAAATTTCTAATTCAAATATACAGCAATTTTTCTATGTAAAAACTATAACGATTTCGTGATAATTGTAGCAATTTTTTAATGTAATTTATAAGGTAGTGAGTGAATATTGAAGTATCTTTGTGAAAAATTTAAGTAATGAATAAAGCCATATATATAGCAACAAGTGAAGCCAATAGTGGTAAGTCTATTGTTTCATTAGGGTTAATGAGAATGTTATTAGGGAAAACGGCAAAAGTAGGGTATTTTAGGCCGATTATAGATGATATTTCAAACGGGAAAAAGGATAATCATATCAATACAATTATTTCTCATTTTGAGTTAAATATAGATCCTAATGAAGCATATGCATTTACAAGAACTCAGTTTATAAATAAACGAAATGAAGGTAAAGAAGGTGAAATTTATGATACTATTATTAAAAAATATAAAGCATTAGAAGAAAAGTGTGATTTTATGCTTGTCGAAGGTACTGATTTCTCAGGAGAAGGATCAGCTATTGAATTAGATACAAATATTTTAATAGCCAAAAACTTAGGAATTCCTGTAATTATTGTATCAACTGGTATTGGTAAAACTTTAGATGAATTTATTAGCGGGCTACATTTAGCGTATGATTCTTTTAAAGAAAAAGAAGTAGAAGTACTTGCAGTAGTTGCAAATAAAGTTAAACAAGAAAATATTGAACTTGTAAAAAAGGGTGTTGAGAAAAATTTACCTAGTAATGTATTGGTAAATGTTATTCCAATTATTCCATCATTAAGTAACCCAACAATAAAAGAAATTGCAAAAGCAATTAAAGCTAATTTTCTTTTTGGTGAAGAACATATCAATAACCAAGTAACTAGTTTTAAGGTAGGTGCAATGCAACTGAGAAATTATTTAACGCATATTGAAGAGAAATGTTTGATAATTACACCTGGTGATAGAGCTGATATTATTTTAGGAGCTTTACAAGCTCATATTTCATCAAATTACCCGAAAATTTCAGGTATTGTTTTAACAGGAGGAATAATTCCAGACGAACCTATTGTTAAGTTAATTGATGGTTTATCTCAAATCGTTCCAATTTTATCTGTAAATGAAGGTACATTTCAAGTTGCAAATAAAATAGGAAATGTACGTTCACATATGTATGCTGGAAATAAAAGAAAAATTACAATTTCATTAAATACATTTGATAAACATATTGAAATTGATAAATTAAATAAAAAATTAATTTCATTTAAAAATAATGATGGTATTACACCTAGAATGTTTCAATATAATTTGTTAAAAAGAGCTAAAACTGTTCGTAAACATATTGTTTTGCCTGAAGGTAATGATGATAGAATTATGACAGCAGCCTGTAAATTAGTTGAAATGGATATTGTTGATTTAACGATACTTGGAGATAAAGCTAAAATTGAAAATAAAATAATTAGACTTGGATTAAAATTAGATCTTAACAATGTACAAATTATCAATCCTATTAAATCTGAATATTTTGAAGATTTTACAAATACACTATATGAATTAAGAAAACATAAAGGTTTAACAATCGATATTGCAGAAGATTTAATTGGAGATGTTTCTTACTTTGGTACTATGATGGTTCATAAAGGATTGGCTGATGGCATGGTTTCTGGAGCAGCTCATACCACTCAACATACCATTAAACCAGCATTACAGTTTATTAAAACTAAACCAGGTGTGTCTGTTGTTTCTTCCATATTTTTTATGTGTTTAGAGGATAGAGTTTCAGTATTTGGAGATTGTGCAATTAATCCAAATCCAAATGCAGAGCAGTTGGCAGAAATTGCAATATCTTCGGCAGATTCAAGCAAAAATTTTGGTATAGATCCTAAAATTGCAATGCTTTCCTACTCATCAGGAGCTTCAGGAAAAGGAGCTGATGTTGATAAAGTAAGAGAAGCAACTGAAATTATTAAGAAGTTACGTCCAGATTTAAAAGTTGAAGGTCCTATTCAATATGATGCTGCAGTAGATGCAACAGTTGGTAAAAGTAAAATGCCAGATTCTGAAGTAGCAGGGCAAGCAAACGTATTGATTTTTCCAGATTTAAATACGGGAAATAATACGTATAAAGCAGTACAACGCGAAACGGGTGCTTTAGCTATTGGTCCAATGTTACAAGGTTTAAATAAACCAGTAAATGATTTAAGTAGAGGTTGTACAGTAGATGATATTTTTAATACGGTTGTTTTAACAGCTATACAAGCACAAGGCATTTAACATAAAAACATGAAAATTTTAGTAATAAATTCAGGCAGTTCATCTATTAAATATCAATTGATTAACATGCCTCAAGAAGAAGTAATTTGTTCTGGATTAGTAGAACGAATTGGATTAAATAATGCCGAAATTCATTATAAATCTGTAGAAAATGCTATCAATAAAGTTTTGGATATTCCTACTCATGAAATAGGACTTCAAAAGGTAGTTCAAGTTTTATTAGATGATAAAATTGGAGTTATTAAATCTACTGATGAAATTGAAGCTGTTGGACATAGAGTTGTGCATGGTGGAAGTACTTTTTCTAATACAACCATAATTAATAAGGAAGTTAAAGATAAAATAAAATCGTTATTTTCTTTAGCTCCTTTGCATAATCCACCAAATTTAGAAGGTATCAGTGTTTGTGAAAATATTTTTGTAAAAGCAAAACAAGTAGCGGTTTTTGATACGGCTTTTCATCAAACTATGCCAGCAGTGGCCTATAAATATGCAATCCCTAATAAATTTTTAGAGGAAGAACATATTCGTGTTTATGGTTTTCATGGAACAAGTCATAAATATGTTTCAGAAAAAGCAAATGAATTTTTAGGAAAAGAAAATACAAAATTAATTACCATTCACCTTGGAAATGGATGCAGTATGACGGCTATTCAAAATGGTGAAAGTATTGATCATACCCTTGGATTTGGACCAGTTACAGGTTTAATTATGGGAAGTAGAAGTGGAGATATTGATCATACTATTATTTATTATTTAGTTCATAATTTAGGATATTCCTTAGAAGAAGTAAATAATATGTTACAAAAAGAAAGCGGGATGCTTGGCTTAACAGGTTTTAGTGATTTACGTGATATTGAAGCTGAAGCAGCTAAAGGAAATAAAGAATGTCAATTAGCATTAGATATGAATGCTTACCGAATTAAAAAATACATTGGTTCTTATGCAGCAGCTATGAATGGTATAGATGCTATTGTATTTACTGCAGGAATTGGTGAAAATTCTGTTTTAATTAGAGAAATGGTTTGTAAGGATATGCAGTACTTAGGTATTGATTTAGACATTGAAAAGAATGATTTAAGAGCTAAAAAATTAACTGAAATTCAATCAGAAACTTCAAAAGTAAAAGTGTTAATTATTCCTACAAATGAAGAAGTAGAAATTGCTAAGCAAAGCTATCAATTAGTCAGGTAATAAAATTTTAATTATTAACAAAAAAAGCATTGAATAATTTCAATGCTTTTTTTGTTTCAATAAAATTAAATTTATTTTAAAGAACCACACATGTCTTCTGGTTTTACCCATTCATCGTATTGTTCTGAGGTAACATATCCTAAACGAACAGCTTCTTCTTTTAAAGTAGTTCCATTAGCGTGGGCTGTATTTGCAATTTCTGCGGCTTTATAATAGCCAATTTTTGGATTTAAAGCAGTAACTAACATTAACGAATTATTTAAAAGTTCATTAATTCTTTCAGTATTAACTTTAATTCCAACAGCACAATTATCGTTAAAACTAACACAAGCATCTCCTAATAGTCGTGCAGATTGTAAGAAATTAGCAGCCATCATAGGTTTAAATACGTTTAATTCAAAATGACCTTGAACACCACCAATAGTAATAGCAACATCGTTACCCATAACTTGTGCTGCAACCATAGTTAATGCTTCAGCTTGTGTAGGATTTACTTTACCTGGCATAATTGAACTTCCTGGTTCATTAGCTGGTAACATTAATTCTCCAATACCAGAGCGCGGACCAGAAGCCATCATTCTAATATCATGAGCTATTTTACTAAGGGAAACTGCTAATTGTTTTAAGGCTCCATGACTTTCAACAATAGCATCGTGTGCTGCCAGTGCTTCATATTTATTTTCAGCAGTTACAAAAGGTAATTCTGTAAATTCAGCAATTTTTTTAGCAACTAAAACATCATACCCTTTTGGTGTGTTTAAACCAGTTCCAACAGCTGTTCCTCCTAAAGCTAATTCTGCTAAATGAGGTAACGTATTTTTTAAAGCTTTTAAGCCATGAGATAATTGAGAGGCATAACCAGAAAATTCTTGACCAACTGTAAGTGGAGTAGCATCCATTAAATGAGTTCTACCAATTTTTACCACATCTTTAAATTCTTTTGATTTTGCAACTAACGTTTTTTGAAGCTTTTCAATTCCTGGAATGGTTACATCAATTAACATTTTGTAACCTGCAATATGCATTCCTGTTGGAAAAGTATCATTACTCGATTGTGATTTGTTTACATCATCATTTGGTTGAATTACTTTTTCTCCTTCTCCAATAACTCTTCCTGCAAGTTCTTGCGCTCTATTGGCAATAACCTCATTCACATTCATATTACTTTGTGTTCCTGAGCCTGTTTGCCAAATAACCAAAGGGAATTGATCATCTAATTTTCCAGCTAAAATTTCATTGCAAACTTTTGAAATTAAATCTCTTTTATCTGATGGTAAAACTCCTAATTCACAATTAGCATGTGCTGCAGCCTTTTTTAAATAGGCAAAACCTTCAATAATTTCATGTGGCATAGAGGCATTTGGACCAATTTTGAAGTTGTTTTTTGATCGTTCAGTTTGAGCTCCCCAATATTTATCAGAAGGAACTTTAACTTCACCCATAGTGTCCTTTTCAATTCTGTATTTCATAATATTTAGTTTATCTAAATTGTTTAATAATAAATGTACAAGCTATATTTTAAAGCTTATCAAAATTGCATTTTTTTTTTGATTTATTTAGTGAGAAATGTCACGTATAAAAAAAATAAAAAGATATGTGTATTATTAAAAATAAATACTATTTTTGTAAAAAACATAAAAGAACAAAACAATATTATGGATTTATCTCATTTTTCTGGATTTTTATTATTTCTAACTGTTTTTACCATGGGATTTTGGTTATTAATTTTTTTACTAACTTTTATAGTACCTTATTGGTTATTTGGAAATATTAAAGAAATTATTAAATATAGAAAAGAAGGAAAAAAAGCGAAGTAATTCATTTTTACATATAAAAAAAAGAGGCAATTTTAATTGCCTCTTTTTTTATGCTTTAAATTGTTCTTCTTCACCACCCCCGTTATAATCCCTTGGTCTTTCACGTTTCTTTTTCTGATTAAATCTATACGTAAAATTTAATAATACTTGTCGTTCTCTCCATTGAAATTCCCCTGTAGTAATTGTAGTTGGGGTATAATCTATTGATTTTCGTTTACGAGTGTTAAATAAATCGTTTACATTTAATGAAAGTGTAGCTTTATCTTTAAATAAATCTTTACTAAAAGCTAAATTAGCCATTAACATTCCTTCTCTTTTTGATTGGGCAGTATTTCGAGGACCTCTATACATTAATCTTGTTTGCCAATTTATTTTACTAGGTAAGGTAATTCTTGAATTAAAACGAGTAAACCAGCTAACATCATCAGCATCATAACTTATATTGTTGTAATTTCCTTTAGTTTGATAGCTATAAAAATTAAAACTATTAGATAAGCGCCACCATTTAAATGGATTGTAATTTGCAGTAAATTCGAATCCGTATCTGTCCTGAGAACTTAAATTTATGGGACTTCTAACAATTACCAATGTTGAAATTCCATCAATAATTCTTGTTTCTTCCTTTTGGGCAAATTCAAAATTATTTATGGAATGTTGATAATAAATGGAAGAGTTTAAAATAAATTTATTCCACTTTTTTAAATAACCTAAATCTAAAGAGTTTGTGTATGTAGGGTCTAAACTTATATTTCCCTTTCTTACATAAGTTTCACTGGTTCTTGTTTCAAATGGATTTAAAAAATAATGTCTTGGTCTGCGTAACCTTCTGTTAAAACCTAAAGTAATACTTGAAGTTTCACTAAATTCAAACCCTAAATTTATGGTAGGAAAAAACTCAGTGAAATTTTCAGTATCAATTTCATTGGTTTGAAGTAAATTAATTTTTCTATCCGTAGTTTCCATTCGTAAGCCTAACAAGTAAGAAAATTTATTTATTTTTTTACCATATTGAGAGTAAACAGCATAAATATTTTGCTCAAATTTTAAAGTGTTTGAAAAGTTGGTGTTATTGAAATACTGATTTGTAGTTTCATCAAAATCTTCTACTAAATAATCGGAATTTAATTTATTTAAATCAAATTTAAATCCAAATTCAAATTGAGAATCTTTATTAAAGGGGAGTACATAATCACTCTTAATTAAATATGAATTTGAATTTTGAAGTGTTGAATTTTTTTCAGGATTATTTATAATACTGGTAGGAAATAAATCAGTATCCGTTATGTGTGCAGAACTGTTCTGATCGGTGTTATCATATTGAAAATCAAAAGTTAATTTATGACCACTTCTTTTAAAATCTTGTGTAAAGTTTAAGGAGTATTCAGTGGTTTTATTAGTGTCATTATCCTTTTCAAATCTATCATTTGTTTTAGTTAATAGATCTAAATTATCAAACTCGTTACTTGTATTGGTTGAATTATTTAATCCATTAGATTCATTGTACAAGATAGTTCCTGTAATACTACTTTTTGAAGTTAAATAATATTCCAAACCAAACCTAGTATTAAAACTATTTCGCTTTCTTTTATATAATTTCTCTTCATTTTTTGAAGCTATTTTAGTCTTAAAATCGTCAAAATAGGTGGTAAAATTATTTGAATTTCCAGGAGCATTTCGATAGCTATAACCTGTATTTGTAAAAATATTTATTTTTTTTGAACGTAAGTTGATGTTTGCCGATCCACCAAAATTATCTGGGTTTCCTGCCGTTGCTGTTAATGAACCATTAAAACCTAATATTTTTCCTTTTCGTAAAATAATATTTAAAATTCCAGCGGTTCCTTCAGCATCATAACGAGCAGAAGGGCTCGTAATTACTTCAACTTTTTGAATAGCATCTGCTGGTAATTGCTTTAATGCATCTGTTCCATTTAAACCAACTAAGCCAGAAGGTTTGCCATTAATTAAGATACGGACATTATCATTACCTCGTAAACTTACATTTCCTTCAACATCTACGTCCACTGAAGGAACATTGTCAAGTACATCGGATGCCGTTCCACCTTTTAAGGTCATATCTTTTCCAACATTATATATTTTTTTGTCTAATCTAATTTCAACGGTACTTTTTTCAGCAATAATTTCTACTTCATCAAGTGCTTCTGCATTAATTTTTAAAATAATAATTCCTAAATCTGTTGAGCCGTTAATTATTTTATTTAAAAATGTTTTAGTATTAAATGAAATAAATTCAAATGATACATTGTAGGTTCCTTTAGCAACTTGTACCTCAAAATTACCATTAGCATCTGTAATTCCTCCAGTAATTATTTTTCCTTGAAGGGATTTAACAATTATTGTGGCATATTCTAAAGGTTGTTTAGTATCATAATCTATTATTTTTCCGAAAATTGTAACTTTTTCAGCAGCTATATTATTTGAACCAAACATATTTAAAGTAAGCAGTGCAAACAATAGAAAATATAAATAATTCTTCATAAGGTATATTTTGTTAAATATTTTGACAAATATACCTCAACAAATTAAGCTTTAATGTTAACTAGTGTTAATGATTAAATTAAGTAAATATAAAAATATAAATTGTATTAAAATTTCATAAATAGTTGAAAAACAATAAGATATGGTCTTATTAAATTTTAGGTAAGAATATAATTTTACATTTAAACATGATATAAAATGTTAAAAAAAACCTAAATTTTATAATATAGTTTTTATTATTTCAGGTGGACGGCCAATTACTGCTTTTCCATTATTTATAACAATAGGTCGTTCTATTAATTTAGGGTTTTCAGCCATAGCATTTATAATTTCAGCATCAGTAAGAGTTTTGCCTTTATAGTTTTCTTTCCAAATAGCTTCATTTTTTCTAACCAAATTAATAGGAGAAATTCCAAGTAATTTAATAATATCGGTAAGTTCGTTTTTTGTAATTGGTGTTTCTAAATATTTTATAACTTCAAATGGATTATTAGATTCTTTTAGAATTTCTAAACCTTGGCGACTTTTACTACAACGTGGATTGTGATAAATTTTCATAAAATTAATTTTTGCAAAAATAACAATTAGTAATTAGGTTTTATTTCTTTTTTATCAAAATCTATTTTTCTATCTTTTTTGCTTTGATTAAAGCGGTAAGTAAATGATAAAATAATGGTACGATACTTATTTTGTATCAAGCTTTTAGAAAAATAATTTGCATCAAAACGATCTCTATCTGTTTTTTTTGATAAAAATAAATCATCAACAGTTAAACTAATTGAAGCTTCTTTTTTAAATAAATCTTTTGAAATAGTGGCATTAGCGTAGGTATATGCTTTTCTTGTTGAAACCGGTCCCTCAGAAATTAAGTTATGTTTCACATTTGTTTGAAAGTTAAACAAATTAGGAATTTTAACTTGGGTTAATAAACTAAAAAAGCCATTAATACTTGCTTGGTTATAATTAATAGAAATTGGTTGGTTTGCTTCATTCACAGTTTTAAAAATACCAGTTTGGTCAAAGTTATAAATGTTTGCAGAAGCTGTAAAATTTAAACTTTTTGAAGCCTTAATTATTGCTGTTAAACTAGCGCCATAAATATCTACTTTACCTAAATTAACAGGTGTGGTTATTATTTTATTGATATTATTAATTTGTTCGCCAGTTTCATAAGTTACATCTTGCCAATAATCATTATATCTATTAAAAAATAAAGAGGAAACTATTGTTAATTTATTTCCATTATAAGAATAGGTTAGAGTAGCTGCATCTTTATATATAGGATTTAAATTTGGATTCCCAATGTAAGATGAGGTTTCACTAAATAGTTGTTCAAAAGGCTGAAGCTCATAATATCCTGGGCGTTGAATTTTGCGGTTATAACTTAAACTTAACGCTTTTGTATCACTAAAACTATATTCTAAATAAGTTGAAGGGAAAAAATCGTTAAATGTTTTAGTTAGTGTGGTGTTTAATGTTTGGTAATTGATTTTATAAGTTGAAAATTCAGCTCTTAAACCAAGTCCAATATAGAATTTTTCACCTTCATTTTCAAATTCAATGTAAGCAGCATGTACATCTTCTTGGTAATCAATAAAATTATCACCTGAAGTTCCAATATAGGTAAAAGGAACTTTACCAAACTCACCAGAATAACCAATATTATAGGTACTTGATTTTCCAATTGGGTTTGTAAAATCAACTGAAATTTGGTTGTTTTTTAAATTATTATCTTCAATATAATCTTCATTTGTAAAACTGAGTGTGTTTGAATTTGTTATGATATTGTTATAAATCTCATTATCATCACTATAAATAAAGTGTGCTGTTAATTTTTGACCTTCTTTTTCAAATAATTGTTGGTAATCTATAATAAACTCAAAAATCTCATCGTCAAAAACTCCTACATAATTTCTTATATTACTTTCTGTAAGTACTTTTGAAGCATCAAAAATACTAGAATTAGTTATTGTAAGTCCTTCATTATTAATATTTGTATAGTTGAGACTTGTTGTTACCGTAGCTTTATTTGATAAGTAAAAATCTGCTCCAATTGTACTATAGAATGCATTTGCTTTGTTATTGTTTTCGCTATATTCATTCAAAAATGAAGTTGTTACATCATTTTCAAAATATTCATTTTCATACGTAGCAATATTTATGGGGTTTCTATGGAAATAGGAAGCATTGGTGTAGAAATTTACTTTTTTAGATTTATGATTTAAGGTTAACATACCACCATAATGATCTTTATAACCACCAGCTGCAGTTATAGATGCATTTAAACCGTCATCTTTTTCTTTCTTTAAAATAATATTTATAATACCAGTTGAAGAAGCTTTGTACTTAGCTCCAGGATTTGTAAGAACCTCAATTTTTTCAATAGAATTAGCTGGAATAGTTTTTAAAGCATCAGCTTTAGAAAGTGAAGATGTTTTCCCATTAATTAAGACAGTAGGTGTATCAAAACCTCTTAAAGTTATTCCGCCATTTGGATCAACCGAAACTAAAGGAATATTATTTAAAATATCTGTGGCAACGCCACCATTAGAAGAAATATCTTTTCCAACAGTATAAATTACTTTATTACGCTTAAAGGCTATTGTACTTTTTTCTCCAATAATTTCAATTTCATTTAAAAATTCCATATCAATTTCAAGTTCAATAGTGCCTATATTCAGATTTCTATTGATTGAAGAAATAGTTAATTTTTTAGTTTTATAAGAAAGAAATTCAATAGAAGCATTGTATTTGCCTTTTTCAACCTCAATAGAAAATCTACCTCGTTTATTTGTAATAGTTCCGCAATATATATGTGTTGAATCTATACTTTTAAAAATAATAGTTGCATCCTCTAATGGTAATTGTGTAGAAGCATCAATTATTTTACCTGATATTGTATAATGGGGATTATTTTTTTGCTGACTAAATATAAGTGAAGGGATACTTATAATAAGCACTAAAAACAGTCTTCTCATATAAAAACTTTAATTATTAATTCGTAGCATTTTTGTAAAAATGTTTTCTTAACAAAAACATAACCTTTTTTCAAGTGCTAAAATACAAATTATTGTGAATAAACAACATTTTATAGTAAATAATTTACTGTTTGTTAGTGTATTATAAAAAATAATTAAAACATTTAGAAATTTAAATTAAAAGGGCTTAGAAATTTTAGGAGTTGAGAAGGACTTTTATAATGTATACCATTCAATTTTAATTTGTTTGAAGTTAAAATATTATCATAATTATCATCAATAAAAATGGTGTTTTCAGGAGTAATATTGTATTTATCCAATATAATTTTATAAATCTCGGGGAATGGTTTTCTAGTTTTTTCTTGGCCAGAAACAACAACACCATCAAAGTCATTAAAAAAAGGAAACAATTCTAATGCTAATTCCCATTTTTCAGCACTCCAATTAGTTAAAGCGTATATTTTATAATTTCCAGATGCTTTTAGTTGTTTAAACAACTTAACATTTTCAGAAATTGGTCCAGAAAACATGTGTCCCCATTCTTTATAAAATACTCGAATCCACTTTTCGTATTGAGGAAATTCAGCTACTTTTAATTTTACAGCTTCTTTAATAGTTCTTCCTGTATCTTGTTCTATATTCCATTTAGATGTACAAACAGTATTTAAAAACCATTGTACTTTCTCTTCATCTCCGTTAAAAATTTTACGATACACATATTCAGGTTTCCAATCAACTAAAACTCCACCAAGATCAAAAATAATTGTGTCAATTTTTCCTTTCATTACAATTCATTAGGGTTTTCTTTTTGTCCTTGTTGCATTAAATAAGCTTTAATAAATCCATCTAAATCACCATTCATTACAGCATCTACATTAGCTGTTTCGTAAGCTGTTCTAACATCTTTTACTAATTTATAAGGATGCATTACATAATTTCTAATTTGAGACCCAAATTCAATTTTTAACTTACCCGCTTCTATTTCATTACGTTTTTCACGCTGTTTTTGTAATTCAATTTCATACAATTGAGATTTTAGTAATTGCAACGCTTTTGTTTTGTTCTCTAATTGGGAACGAGTTTCAGAGTTTTCAATAACAATTTCTGATGGTTTGTGGCGTAAACGAACAGCAGTCTCAACTTTATTTACATTTTGTCCACCAGCACCACTTGAACGCATTGTTTCCCAAGTAATATCACCCAAATTTATTTCAATTTCAATACTATCATCAATTAAAGGATATACATAAACTGAGGCAAATGTGGTATGTCGTTTTGCATTGCTATCAAAAGGAGAAATTCTAACAAGCCTATGAACACCATTTTCACCTTTTAAATACCCGAAAGCATATTCACCTTCAATTTCTATAGTAACAGTCTTAATTCCAACAATATCACCAGCTTGAAAATTTAGTTCTTTAACTTTAAATCCTTGATTTTCGCTCCACATTAAATACATTCTCATTAACATTTGAGCCCAATCACAACTTTCTGTACCACCTGCACCAGCAGTAATTTGTAATACTGCGCTAAGCGTATCACCTTCATTAGAAAGCATATTTTTAAACTCTAAATTTTCAATAAGAACAAGAGTTTTTTTGTATAAACTTTCAATTTCTTCTTCGGAAGCTTCACCTTCAGCATAAAATTCAAGGAGAATTGAAGTTTCTTCAAAATTAGTAACAATAGCATTGTAATCTTCCACCCATTTTTTTTTGGAGCGAAGCTTTTTCATAATTAATTCAGCTTCTTTTGGGGTGTCCCAAAAATTTGGATTGACAGTTTTTTCTTCATCATTTGATATTTCAATTATTTTCTTGTCAATATCAAGGTAAGTTTTTAACTTGCCAATGCGTACTTGTAATTTATTTATATGTTCGTTTGATATCATTTTATCAATTAAGAAATACAAAAATAACCTTTCATTTTTAAACTATGCAAATAAATTTAATAAGCGACACAGTTACCAAACCAACTAAAGGAATGTTAGAAGCTATGATGAAGGCTGAAGTAGGTGATGATGTGTTTAAATCAGATCCAACAATAAATAAATTACAAGAAAAAATAGCGAAACTATTTGGAATGGAAGCGGCACTATTTTTTCCTTCTGGAACTATGGCAAACCAAGCTGCCATAAAATTACATACACAACCAGGTGATAAAATGTTTTGTGATAAATGGGCACACGTATATAATTTTGAAGGTGGTGGACCCGCTTTTAACGCTGGTGTTACGTCCTACTTAATAGATGGAAATAGAGGAATGTTTACTGCTAAACAACTAAGTGAGGCTGTTTCAGGTAGCAGATCAGATATTCATGTTCCATATTCTAGATTAGTTGCCTTAGAAAATACCACCAATAAAGGAGGAGGAGCTTGTTGGAGTTTTGAAGAAATATTAAAAATTAAAAAGGTTTGTACTAAAAATAATTTAGCACTTCATTTGGACGGCGCACGTTTATTTAATGCTTTAGTAGCAAAAAATGAAACTCCAAAACAATATGGAAAAGTATTTGATACAATCTCAATTTGTTTATCAAAAGGATTGGGCGCTCCAGTTGGTTCAGTTTTATTGGGTACTAAAAAGGATATGGAAAAAGCGTTAAGAATTAGAAAATTATTTGGAGGGGCTATGAGACAATCCGGATATTTGGCAGCTGCCGGAATTTATGCTTTAGATAATCATGTGGAACGATTAGCAATTGATCATACAAGAGCAAAATTATTGGGAACAGCACTTCAAAATTGTCCATTAATTAAAAATGTTGAGCCTATTGAAACAAATATTGTTATTTTTAATGTAATAGACTCTATTAATGAACAAGATTTTATAAGTCGGTTAAATGATGCTAGTATAGGACTTATTTCTATGGGGCAAGGTAAATTGCGAATGGTAACTCACCTAGATTTTACAGAATCAATGTTAGAAAGTGTAGTTCACACTATTGAAAACATTTAGTTGAAAATTAATTTTAAGACTATGTAATTATTGTTCAAAGTGAACGACTTATTCCAAAATAATAAATACAATGAAACAAAAAGCAATAGTTACTATAGTTTTAATTTTTGGGATGATTAATTTTTATGGACAATCTTCAATTTTAAAAAAAGAAAAAATGTTAAATAAATTAGAAATTGCAACTTTAGCAAATGGCTGTTTTTGGTGTACTGAAGCAATTTTTCAACGATTAAAAGGTGTAAAAAGTGTAAAATCTGGTTATACAGGAGGAACAATTAAAAACCCTTCATATAGAGAAATAACTACTGGTAGAACAGGTCATGCAGAAGCAATTAGAATAGAGTTTAACCCTTCAATTATAACATTTCAAGAAATTTTAGATGTATTTTTTAGCACACATGACCCAACAACATTAAACAAACAAGGTTATGATAGAGGTACTCAATATAGATCGGCTATTTTTTATCATTCAGAAGAGCAAAAGTTAACTTCAGAAACATTTATTTCTAAATTAAATGAAGCTAAAGTATTTGAAAGTCCTATAGTTACTGAGGTGACAAAATTCAATGTTTTTTATAAAGCCGAAGAATATCACCAAAATTATTATAACAATAATAAAACACAAGGTTACTGTATAGCTGTAATTAATCCAAAATTGGAAAAATTTCTAAAAAAATATAAAACGAAATTAAAAAAGTAATACTATGGGCATTTTCAGTGTTACTACTTAAGTATGTTCTTAAAATATGCATCAAAAATATAAACTATTATTACTAAGCGTTCTTTTTAATGGAATTAGGAATGCTTTCATTTGTTTTACCGTTTATTGGAGAATCTTCTGATGTTATTTGGACGCCACTTTCAGCCTTTTTAATTTATAAAATGTATGAAGGTGTCGAAGGTAAAATAGGAAGTATAGTTCCTTTTGTTGAAGAAGTAGGTATTTTTGAGACCGATTTATTACTAATATTTACACTTATGCAGATTTATAAATATGTACTAAAAAATAGTAAGAAGAATGATTAATCTTCTTTAAAAAAGCGTTTAAACCCAATTCTTATTAGCATTTTTTTTGTGAAAAAATTCCAAAAGAAATTAAATTGTCCAAAAATAAAGCCAACTAGAGGTAGTATAATTTGATAAACTAAAAAAATTAAAATAATTCTAACAGGCCAAAATAACCAACCATTTGTAGTTTCTTTAGGTAAACCAATAAATTCAGTTAAAGGTTTTGCAATATAAGCTGCAAAAGAACCATTTATTGAAAATACTATAATTATTAAAAGTACTTGAAAGTTTGATGTTAATCCCCAACGTTGTATTAATTTTTCCATTCAAAAAAAGTTGGATTTAAATTTACAATTATATTAAAAAAAATATGTATAGAAAGGTCAAACTAAAAAGAATGACCCTGTACCTTTTTAAAGATTATAATCTATTTACCAAATAATCCACCTAACAAGTCACCAAGTCCACCTTTCTTTTTCTTACCAGCAGCCATAATGATATCGTCAATTATATTTCCATCACCATCAGCATCTAAAAGTTGTGTAACTAAGCTTTGTTCTTTTTGAGCACCACCACCGAGTAATCCACCAAGCAAATCTCCAATTCCATCACTGTCAATTACATTTTGCTGTCTAGTCTGTTTTCCTAAATAAGCCATCACAAAAGGGGCTGCCATTTTTAATAAATTCATTGTAGAACTTAAATCCATTCCACTTTTTTTACTTATAGCTTGAGCAACATTTTGTTCTTTACCACTAAAAACATGACTTAAAATCCCAGCTCCATCAGCTAATACATCACTATTTCCTAATAAACCACCAATGTTATCTAAAAGACCTCCGTCATGTTTTTTGGATAAAGCACCCATTAACCCTTTTGCTCCTTGTGGTGTTGAAGCATTATTTTTCATTGCTCCTAAAATTAAGGGTAAAGCTGTAGTTAAAGCGGAAGATGTTTGCACTTTATTTTGTCCAAGTTGTGAACTTGCACTGTTTACCAAAGTTTTTCCTAAATCACTATTTAATAAGTCTAATAATCCTGCCATTTTTTAGTTTTAATTGTTGACAAATTAAGTAATCTTTTTGACTTTGGTTAATAAAAATAATTCAAAATATATAATAGTATCATGTGAATTTACGTTTTAAAAGTAATGGCATAAAAATTGTTATTAAAATTGAATAATATTAAAAAATGTAAGTATGAAGAAATTAGTTCTAGGAATAGTGATGGTATTAAGTGTTATTTTCATTTCAAATGCACAACAAATTTCAAATCATGCAATTGGTGTAAGATTTGGGGATAATGATGGCTTTGGTGGTGAAATTTCATATCAGCGACAATTAACTGACGTTAACAGGTTTGAAGTTGATTTAGGGTATAGAGATCATAAAGATTTTAATGCTTTTAAATTATCAGGTATGTATCAATGGGTTTGGAATATAGATGGAGGCTTTAATTGGTTTGCAGGTTTTGGTGCAGGTTTAGGATCTTGGAGTTATAATAATGGATATGTTTCAGATACTGATGATGGTATTTTTATAAATGCTGATGGTAATATTGGAATTGAATATAATTTTGAAGCACCTATATTAATCTCATTAGATTTTAGACCTGAAATTGGAGTAATTGGCGATTATGGAAAAGATACAGGGTTAGATTTAGCACTTTCAATTAGGTACCAATTTAATTAAATTACTTGTTTTTTGCATAAAAAAAACCTTGCATGCTTTTTTTTATGCAAAAAACTTATGTGAGTTTTTAAGGTTTTCTTTATCTTTCCACGAATTTTAAAACTTTTAGATGAAAAAATTAGCATTACATTGGCAAATATTACTAGGTATGGTTGCAGGTGTTTTAGTAGGATTACTAATGACACAGTTTG
>NZ_JASFZF010000078.1:0-34067 GCF_046055765.1 Lutibacter sp.
CCTAAAAGTGTTCCAAAAATTTCAGATTGTGTTGTTTTAATATCTGTTTGAATAGAAGTTATGTTAGTAATTGTTGAAATTAAAGGAAAACCTTCATATCTATTTTTTAACCAAGGTTCTTTTCCTCCTTCAACATCTTGCTCAGAGGTGTCAAATCTCTTCATAATATTACTAGCAATAGGGCTATCTTCTCCAATAATATTTATTATTTCAACTCTATATTCGTTAATATTTTTTAAAAATTCGTTTCCGTCTTTCGTGAATTTATCTCCAGAAAAAAAATGTTCATCAACAATTGATGTTTGATCCATTGCTTCATAATCTTTTACATTTTCTTTACCTTCAAGAAAAAAACTTTTTTTACTTTCTAAATATTCATTAAATTTATTAGATAATTCATTTACCTCTTTAGCAGTACCGTAAAGTGATTTATATTTCTCTGGTTGTTCACCTGCTTTTGTAGCTATATTAGCTAAAATTTTATTATTTTTTAATGTTGTAGACATATTATTGTCTACTAATTTTTCATTCATAAATCCAAAAGCTGAAAGAACTTCCTTAGACATATTCATAGCTAACATAGCAATGAATATTAAGTACATTAGGTTAATCATTTTCTGCCTTGCTGATAATTTACCTGAAGCCATATTAATTAGTTTTTTTGTTAATAATTTTACGTTTAATAATCAACTAACTAATTGTTTTTTGACATTGCAGATAACATACCTCCATAAACTCCATTTAATGAAGAAAGGTTTGTTGCTAAAGATTCCATTTGTTCTTTCAATTTTTCCGAATTCACTGCAACTTCATTATTAATTTCAGTTTGTCTACTAGAGTTTTCTAACTGAACTTTATACAAGCTATTTAATGATTCCATTTGAGCAGCTGCCATTGACATTTGCTCACTATATCTATTTGTTGCTGCAATTGAATCAACTGCTGGTGCAATGTTTTCAGCTGCACCTTTAAAATTTTGAATACTTTCACCCAAACTTTGCATTAAATCCGCATCTAGCTTAGCTTCTTTTAGCATAGTATCTAACTTTTGAGATAATAAACTTTGTGATTCTCTTGCATCTTTTCTATCTTTATCTCTATCTATTCCTCCTGCTAATTCTGGATACACTAAACTCCAATCTAAATCATCATCAACAGGTTCAAATGCAGAAATAGCAAATATTATTGCTTCTGTAACTAAACCTAACGTTAGCATAATATTTCCTGTTAAAAAACCTATATGAAAATGTGTAAGTTTAAAAAGTGCTCCTATTATCACAACAGATGCACCCAAGCCATAAGCCATGTTAAATATTTTTTTTGTATTTCTTGTTTGTGCCATAATTTATTTCTTTTAGTTTGGTTTAAGGTTGATTTTAATTGCCTTCAATATTAGTTCCTAGAAAATCTTGTACTGTTCTAAAACCTATATAACTTCTAGCAGAATCTGCATATTCATAATCACGAGTACTTACTTGCAAGAAATATGCTACATCTTTCCAAGAACCTCCTCTAATAATTTTTCTATGGTTTTTAGTATTTTCTACATTAGGATTCATGGTTGAACCAATATAATATGAAGCTTCGTTATAAGCTGTATTTGTCCACTCTGAAACATTTCCAGCCATATTATACAAACCATAATCATTTGGATTGTATGATTTTGCTTCCATGGTATATAGTGCACCATCTACTGCATAATCTCCTCTCGTTGGTTTAAAATTAGCTAAAAAACAACCTCTATCACTAGTAGTATAAGGACCTCCCCAAGGATAAGTTGCGAAATTTAAACCTCCACGAGCTGCATATTCCCACTCTGCCTCAGTTGCTAATCTAAAATATGGAACTGAACTAGGTTTCTTTTTTGAGCGTAAAAAATCATTTTTCTTTTTTGTTCTCCAACTACAAAATGCCTTCGCTTGACTCCAAGATACACCAACAACAGGATAATCTTCATACGCTGGATGAGAAAAATAATCTTGGTGCATTGGATCATTATATGAATAATTAAAATCTTTTACCCAAACTGTAGTATCTGGATATACTTCAACAATTTCACTTTTAATAAAATCTTTCCGTTCTCCTTTTGCTTTTGCTGCATTTCCTCTATCAAGCCATGAGTATTTGAATTTTAATTTTCTAGTATCTAAAATTCTTTTACCATCAAAACTATTTTCAATTGACAAATACATTGTATCCATTACTTCTGAATAATATTCGTCAGGAAATTCACTTGTGTTCCAAAGTAAATCTTCATTCCAATTTAACAACCTTCCTTGTAATGGAGAGTTTACATCGCCTAAACTACCATAGTTATTCATCATATACTTTTGGTAAGGCGTCATGTTTGTAGTATCAGGATTTGAAAATTGATAATCTGGTAAAATGATGTTTGTATCATCCGACATTAATTCAGATAGCATTGCAAGCTTTGTTCTTACAATTGAATCTCTTACCCAAAATACAAACTCCTTATATTCTGCATTTGTGATTTCTGTCTCATCCATATAATAGGGTCTAACAGTAACTGTTCTGGTTGGTGTAGTTAAAGATCCTGCAATATCTTCATCTTCTTTACCCATTGTAAATGAGCCTCCTGGAATTAAAACCATTCCTAATGGCTTTTGAGAGTGCCATTTTGCTTGTGATCTTTCACCAATTAATTCTCCTTGATCATTAGAGCCACAGCTATATACTAATAAAGCTACTAAAATATACAGTGATATTTTCTTCATACTAATTTTCTTCATCTATTTAGGCAAACCTATTACTAATTATTTTAAAAAACAATATTTACTTTAATCTGTTTTAAACATAAAACAGGGTGTTTTAGTATTTGAACATGCTTTTTTTAAACTAATTTTTTTAATGTTTTTATCCATCTATCAGGGATTTCCTGATTAGTTGCACTTATATAATCTTGATAAGTACATGGTATTAACGCATGTCTCTTAAATTTATTATTATCATTTAAATTAATTTCCATCCACCATCGTCCGCTTTTATTACTCTTGTGAAAATTTAAGACTTGGTCTTCAATTGGAACAATATATTTTTGATAATTATCTTTCGATCCAAACGGATAATCTTTAGCTCTATAATTAACTCCTTCAATAAAATACCATATCATTTGTGAAATTAATTGAGCCGTTTGTGATTTGATATCAAATTTAGGATTGTATTCATAAATACCAAATGATGAAACCTTATCACTTATACCTGCATAACGTGATATTGTACATATTTCTGTACCTGTAAAACCATTTGGTGTTGCATTATTATTTGCTGGAGCATCTGCATATCTAATTGAAGATAAATCTACACTTACAATATCTGCATCTCTCATTAATGGTTCAACTAATTGAATTGAATTTGAAACTTCACCTAACCTATAGGTATCAAAAAATAAACGATCTAATAAATCTATTTCATCCTGAGAATTAAAATACGTTTGGTAACCAATATTGCTATAATTAAATAAGTTATTTGGTTGATTCATTACAATTTTACTTAAATAAGATTGCGAAGTTAGTTCATCTTCAATGGAACCTAAGTCAAACTTATTATCTACAGCAACCATATTTACTGTTTGCTCAAGTGTATCGTATGCTCTATAATTAGCATAAGTTAAATCTTGACTTCCACCTATTATAACAGGTATAATTTTATTTTTAATTAAATAAGATAGTAAACTACTTAAAGCAAAGTATGTATCTTCAATTGTATTTCCTTGTTTAATAGTTCCTAAATCGGCAACATTTACAGGCCAATTCCCCGAATATAATTTATATAGTTCTTTTCTAATTTCATCCAAATTAGAGCCAGTTCCATAATTACCTATAGATGCTCTATCTTCATCTACACCAATAATTGCTATTTTTTTATTTAATATCTCAGGAAAACCATTTTGAATAGTATGAATTTCTATCAATTGACCAAGTGTTTGATTTGGCTGCATTTTGGCATGTGCCAATAATGTTTCATCAACAGGATTAAGAAATTTAAAATTCATTTTAGGGGTTTAAATTTTTCTTTTTCGATGCCAAGTTAATCAAAAAAAATTATTTTTTAGTTGTTTTACGTTTTGTTATTTTTTTTGCAGCTTTCTTTTTGGGGGATTTTTTTTCTATTATATCTTTAACTTCTTCTAAAGTTAGTTTTGTTGCGTCTATTGTTTTAGGTAATTCAATTTTAATTTTACCCTTTAAAATATTAGACCTTCCCCAACGTGCTTTTTCAACTCTAATTCCTTCTTTCTCCCAATTATGAAGTACTTTTTCAATTTCTTTTCGTTTTTTATCTTCAATTAATTCAACAATATTTTCATAGGTTAAATTATCAAAATCGTATTTTTTATTTACATTGATAAAAATACTATTCCATTTAATAAATGGCCCGAAACGTCCAACACCTTTTTGAACTGGGAAACTTTCGTATTCTGCAATGGGCGCATCAGCTTTTTGCTTTTCCTTAATTAGTTCAATAGCTCTATTAATATCAACAGACATTGGGTTTTCATCTCTAGGAATTGATACAAACTTGGTATCATATTTAATATAAGGTCCAAAACGACCATTAGCAACAATCACCTCAACATCTTCATAACTGCCAATAACCTTTGGAAGTTTAAATAAGTCCATTGCTTCTTCATACGTAATAGATGTTAATGTTTGCCCATTTTGAAGACTTGCAAACTTAGGTTTTTCTTCATCACTTACTTCTCCAATTTGTATCATTGCTCCAAATCTTCCTAATCGAGCATACACATTTTTACCGCTTTTTGGATCAACACCTAGCAAACGTTCTCCTTTTGCTCGTTCAGCATTTGCAGCTACATTTTCAACAATTGGATGAAAATTATTATAAAATTCTTTAATTCTTTCAATCCAATCTGCTTTTCCTTCAGCAATCGCATCAAATTCAGACTCTACTCTTGCTGTAAATCCGAAGTCTAAAATATTTGAAAAATTTTCTACTAAGAAGTCATTTACAATATTACCAATATCAGTTGGGATTAATTTTCCTTTATCTGATCCTACTTTTTCAGTTAAATTTTTTGTAGTTACTTTTTTACTTTCTAGTTTTAACTGTGTATAATTTCTATCTACTCCCTCAATAGTTCCTTTTTCAACATATTCTCTTCGTTGAATTGTTGAAATTGTTGGTGCATAAGTGGACGGACGTCCAATCCCTAATTCCTCTAATCTTTTCACCAAAGATGCTTCTGTATAACGGTATGAAGCTTTTGTATAACGCTCTGTTGCAGTCATAAAATTATTAATTAAAGTTTCACCAGTTATCATTTTAGGCAACATTCCTTCTTGCTCTTCATCTTCGTTATCTGTACCTTCTAAATACACCTTTAAAAAACCGTCAAATTTTATCATTTCACCATTTGCTGTGAAAACTTTATCATTATTTGAGTTTGTAATTTTAACATTGGTACGTTCTAACTGTGCATCACTCATTTGAGAAGCAATGGTTCTTTTCCAAATTAAGCTGTACAATCTATCTTGGTCAAAATCAACCGAAACAGACTGTGTACTCATATTAGTAGGTCTTATAGCTTCGTGAGCTTCTTGTGCCCCTTTAGACTTATTTCTGAAATTTCTTGGCTTACTATAAGCTTCTCCATATGATGTTATTATTTCTTCTTGTGCAGCAATTTTCGCATCATCAGAAAGGTTCACACTATCCGTTCTCATATAAGTAATAAGACCGGCTTCGTACAAACGTTGTGCTATCATCATTGTTTTTGCTACTGGAAAATACAATTTTCTTGATGCCTCTTGTTGTAATGTTGAAGTTGTAAATGGTGATGCAGGAGTTTTTTTAGCTGGTTTCTTTTGTAAATCACTTACTTTAAAATCTACTGCTATACACGAGTTTAAAAATGATTCAGCATCTTCTTTTGTGTCGAAATTTTTAGGTAATGATGCTTTAAATTTTTTACCTCCTTCAGTAATAAATTCAGCAATAACTTTATATGATGCTTTTGGCTTAAAATTAGTAATTTCACGTTCTTTTTCAACAATTAAACGAACGGCTACAGATTGAACTCTACCAGCCGACAAACCCCCTTTAATTTTTCTCCAAAGCACTGGCGATAACTCATATCCAACTAATCTATCTAAAACTCTACGCGCTTGTTGTGCGTTTACCAAATTGTAATCTATACTTCTTGGATTTTCAACAGCTTTTAAAATTGCTTTTTTTGTAATTTCGTGAAAAACAATTCGTTTGGTGTTAATATTTTTTAATTTTAGTTGCTCGTATAAATGCCAAGCAATAGCTTCTCCCTCGCGATCCTCATCCGATGCCAACCAAACAGTCTCTGCTTTTTTTGCTAAATCTTTTAATTTTTTTACAATTGCTTTTTTATCGGTTGCAACTACATATTTTGGCATAAAATCACCGTCTACATTTATTCCAATTTCTTTTGAAGGTAAATCTGCAATATGTCCAAAACTAGATTCTACTTGAAAATCTTTTCCTAAAAAATTCTCTATTGTTTTTGCTTTTGCAGGTGACTCAACTATTACTAAATTTTTAGCCATATTTCTTTATAAAATTACTTTTTCAGCTCCCAATAATTCTTTTTTCGTCATCAAAATTATTTTGATTCATATCGAGATTTTGGATTGCAAAAGTATATAGAATTTATTTAATATGAATTTAACTTCTAAAAATAAGTCTATTTTTACTTACTATTTTTCAAAAATAATAAGCTCTCATAAAAAAAACATCCATTAAAAACAGTTTTTTAATGGATGTTTTTTTATATACACGCTATGGTGCCACTTAAAATGTACTGATACTTTTTATTAATTTTTCTAACTTTTCAATTTTTGATTCAAGTTTATCTAATCTATTTTCTTGTTTTTTCATTATTTCAACCCATTCATTCGTTTTTAATCCAACTGAAACATTAATTAAACTAACTTTTTGCCCATTAGAACTAGACCAAGCTTTACCTATTACATTTTTCACTTCTTTTAATTGTAATTCTTCTATTTTAACTGCTTTGGCATAACCATCATTATAACCACTTGCAATTATGTAATCTCCTATTTCTACATTTCCTAATGTTAATACAGGAACCTGCCCCATAAAACCAACTTTTTCAAAATCTTTCTTTCTGGCTTCATCTGGCATATTTCCTAAAACAATTGGTGCTAATGAAATTGACATTACTTGGTCCGCATCTGTTGTATTTCTAGATATTTTACCTCCTTTTACACCCACAACTTCACCAAATACAAATTTATCTGTTAAATCTTCTTTTTCTAGCCATTCTGCATAATCTGCTCCTTTAGAACCATAAATTACACCTTGATTCATTGCAACTTGTTTTGCGGCAAGTACCAATGGAACTAAAGCTAATCCCCAAGGTGTTTCTGGCATAAAACCAGGATTTCCATTACGCATTCCCCAACTAACCATGGCTCCTACATCACTTGCTGCACCTGCTGCTGCAGTAGGATTCCAAAACCCATTAAAATCTAATGTTGGGAATGAGCCCACATTTAATGTTGGGAATACCCCTCCATTTAAAGTTGGAAATGCCCCTCCATTTAAGGTTGGAAACGAACCTGCTGTTAATCTTGGCAATGAGCCATTGTCAAAATTAAATTCAAACTTTGTAAAATTTATTGAAAGAGATGGTGCTCTACCTCTATATAAAGAAGGCAATGTCCCCACATTTAAAGAAGGCAATGTCCCCACATTTAATAATGGTAATGAACCTCCTGTTAAAGAAGGTAATGAACCTCCAGTTAACACATTACTAAAATCAAATATATTAATTAGGTTTCCAAAATCTGGTATTGGGAAAGATTCCCATAAATCGCCTGCTAATAAATCGTAACTTTCTATTCTTCCTGCTATATAATCATCATTTCCATAAAATGTGATAAATCTATTTCTAAAACCTAATTTGTTACTAACATTTCCTTGTATTCTAATTGCAATACCATCGGCAGTGTTCCCATTAGAAGAGTTTGTATTTTCAAACAAAGCAACATGGTCTCCATAAGCTCCTCCATCACTTTTAACTACTAAATTTTTCATAGTTAAATCAGACTCGAAATTTGCAGTTCCCTCAACTGTTAAATCACTTTTTAAAAGTGTATTACCCCCTACATTTAAGTCACTTACCAAATTAGTTACTCTTCCTACATTCAAATCACTGTTAAGGTTTGCAACTCCATCAACATTTAATTCTCCTATTATTCTTGTTATTTTTTCTACAAGTAAGTCTCCTGAAAGATTAGTTGAATTACCATTTGTTACATTTAATGAATTATTTAAGTTGGTAACTCCATCTACAGTTAAATTATTGCGAAGGTTTGTCTGCCCGTCTACATCCATATCTCCTTTTAAAACTACTTTTCCATCGAAAGTTGATGTGCCTACAACTGACATGCTTTGATTTAAAACTGCATCACCATCAATGGTTAAATTATTGTGAAGATTTGTTTGACCGTCTACATCCATATCTCCTTTTAAAGCTACTTTTCCTTCAAATGTTGAAGTACCTACAACTAACATGCTTTGATTTAAAACTGCATCACCATCAACTGTTAAATTATTGCGAAGGTTTGTTTGTCCATCTACATCCATATCTCCTTTTAAAGCTACTTTTCCATCGAAAGTTGATGTGCCTACAACTGACATGTTTTGATTTAAAACTGCATCACCATCTACGGTTAAATTATTTCGAAGGTTCGTTTGACCGTCTACATCCATATCTCCTTTTAAAACTACTTTTCCATCGAAAGTTGATGTGCCTACAACTGACATGCTTTGATTTAAAACTGCATCACCATCTACGGTTAAATTATTGTGAAGATTTGTTTGACCGTCTACATCCATATCTCCTTTTAAAGAAACTTTATTTTCAAAAGTTGAAACACCAACAACAGACATATTTTTACTTAAAATAATATCACCATTAACTGTTAATTCTTTGTTTAAGGTTGTATTTCCGCTTACCATTAAATTATTGCCCAAATTTACTTCACCACTAACTAACAATTCGTTTTCTAATTTTGTTTCTCCTTTAACGGTTAATTTATTGTTTAAAATAACTTCTCCATCTATGTTTAAACCTTTTTTGAAGTTTGTTTCTCCTTCTACTGTTAAATCACCAGATGCTGTGATATCTCTATGGTACGCATAAGGAACAAAGGTTAATTTTTGATTTCCGAGTGACACAAAGTTATTTCCTCCTTTAAAATCAATATCTACTTCTAGATTTTTTGGTAATCCATCCCAATTAATTTCTGTAAAATCTACACCTCCAGTTTGAGTTCCTTCCCCTATAAAAAGATTGATTATTCCGAAGGAATCTGTAGTGGTATTTTGTATTTCTTGATAATCTACTCCACCATTATCATTCGTAATTGTAAAACGAATACTAATTGCTGTATTTGGTAAAATAGTTCCTGAGGCATCTACGCCTAGTAACTCCTGATTTTGAGGATTTAAAATCACCGCCTGATAACTTATACCATCTGTTTGTGCATGTATAGATGCTCCAATTAAAAGTGCTATGATTAGGGAATAAAATTTTTTCATGATATTATTTTTTTAGTTATGATTTTAATTTGATAAATAATCCAAAACCAAAATTATGAGTAACTAATCTTAATTTTTCTTGATCTGAATTTGAAACTGAATTTCGCATTTGTTTACTTTTGCCTCCCATATATTGAATGAATAGCTTCACATTTTCTGAAATTGGGTAGTCTATAAATGTACCAGCTCTAAAAAAGTAATTTGTTTGGTCAAAATCATCTTCTCCTACCAAATCATACACCGTATTATTTAGTGTTTGAGTTCCTTGAATAATAAACTCCGATGAAAATGTACCTTTTACATAAAAATTAAATTTTTTAATATTAAAAAGTCTAAAATCTAGCCCAAGATTTAAACCTAAATAAGAAGTCTCCCATTCAAAGTAGCTATTTACACTTGTATCACTACCTATTGCGCCATAAGTACTATAGTTGGTACCTAAAGATACATGTATAAAATCTTTAAATATTTTTGTTCTATAACCAACATACATATAATTTTGGTTAGTAGATTGTAAATTATCTAGTTGATTTCCTTGAGAGTTTTTATAATCAAAACTAGTAATAGCTTTACCTGTTTCTAACACCAATTGTTGACTATTTGCTTGAAAACTGAACAAGTTGCCTATTATAAGTAAAATGTATAATTTTTTCATAATTTGTTTATTTTTTAATCAATCGTGCTAAAAATTTTCGATTTCCAGAGCTTAAGTTTAGTAAATAAATTCCTGAAGAATACAATGCCATATCTAGCTTAAAGGAATTTGTTGGGTTTTTTGAAGTGTTTATTATTATCTTACCTGCTACGTCATACATAGTAATATTGATAGGTAATTTTAATTCTTCTAAAAATTGTACCGTAATAAAAGTATCTACCGGATTTGGGAATACCAAAGCATTTAAATCTGAATTGGAATTTGAAATGACTTCCACACTAATTGGTGGTTGCTGAAATCCTTGACGAATGGTATTTTTACCATTAATTAATGTGCCCGTAACACTAAATTGCCCCACACTTTGGCTAACGTAGTAGGTGTTTTCTGAATTAGTGATTTGAGTTGAGGAACCACTATTTCCTAAGGTGACTCTTTGTAAGTTTTGCGCATTTATTGAAAAGCAACAAAAACAAACAATAAGCATTAAAGTTATTGATTTCATTTTGTAAGTGTTTAGTTAGTAGAATATTAGATTACAATATATGATTTTAATAGTTTCTCAATTTACAAAAATTCTTATTGGATTTAAAATAGGGATTGACCCTGATATTTCTAGGGGTTAACTCTTAGAAAATGGGTAAATTTTGAAAAACCCACTTTAAAAGACTATTTTTTTCAGGTTTCAAATTGAGTTTTTTGCAAATATTGTATCTATGAGAATCGATGGTTTTTGTAGAAACAAATAACATTTCTGCTATTTCTTTGGTGGTTTTTTCTTGAGCAATTAATTTTAGCACATTAATTTCTGATTTGGTAAAAATGGAAAAATCTATAATAGGGTCTTCTATAAAATTTTCAATTTCCTTACTGTAATATTTCTTTCCTAACATTACAGTTTTAATACAGTATGCAATTTGATTTATTGAGAATTCTTTTAGTACATAACCTTCAATTCCCAGTTTATTAATTTCATTAAAAAGACTTCTCTCTTTATGCAGTGTTAAAAAAATTATTTTGGTTGGAATTTTTGCTTGTCTAATTTTTTTTGCAACTTCAATTCCATCTAAAAAAGGCATTTCAATATCTAAAATTGTAATGGCAGGTTTAATTTCAGAAACTAATTGCAATGCTTCAGCACCATTATTTGCTTTAAATATTTCAACTCCAAAAATTTCTTTTTCAATCACTGAAATAATTCCTTCTAACAATAAAGGATGGTCATCTGCAACTACTATTTTTATTTTTACTTCCATTATTTATAAGATATTATGGTAATAATGGTTCCTTTATTTTTTTCAGAATTAAAGCTAATATTTCCTTTTAAAAAGGCAACTCTTTCTTGTAGAGATTTTAAACCAAAACTTTTTTGCTTTTCATTATTTTTTTCAAAATTAAAACCAGATCCATTATCTTGAATTGTAATGGTTACTCTATTTCCATCCTTTTTAATATTAATTTTTGCAGCCGTAGCACCTGAATGTTTCATAATGTTATTAAAACACTCCTGAATTATTCTGTATAAATAAATTTCTTTTTCCTTCGGAAAAAAATTATCTATGTTTTCAATTTCATCAGAAAAGAAAATAGTTGTAAGGCTGTTTAAATCTTCAACAATATTTTCTATTGCTTTTGTTAGCCCAAATTTTTCTAACTGTATTGGATGTAAATTACGTGATATAGATCGTATATCTTCTATTGTTTTATCTACAAGTTTTGACGTCTTATCGGGATTTAATGTTAATGAATTTTTTATAAGTAGTAAATTTTGCCCTACTCCATCGTGTAACTCTTTAGAAACCCTTTTTCGTTCTTTTTCTTGTTCTTGCAATAAACCTCTCGAAAATTGTTGTTCTAGTAGTTGTTTTTTCTTCGTAAACCTGTACGAACGGTAGGAAAAAATAATGATAAAAATTAACAACAAACCAACAGCTCCAAACAATATTTGTTGGTTTTTAATTTTGTTTTGAGCATCTAACAGTGAAATTTTATTTTCTTGTTCCACAATTTTTGCATCCCGTTTTTCAGTTTCGTAAAGCGTTTGGTAATAGGATAAAACTTTTGCTTTTTTTAATCCTGTTACCGAATCTTTTAATTGTTGGTATTTTATTAAATGCTTATTTGCTTTTTTATCTTCACCAAGGGCAGCATATACTTTTGCTAAAAATTGCTCTGCTTCTTCTAATCCTTCAGATTGCTTAATTTTAGTCTTATATGTATAATAATCTTTTCCATATTGCAAAGCTAGTTTGTATTGTTTTTTCGCAAAAGCCAATCTCATTTTTGCTTCTTTATAAAAAGCTATAGTTTCACCAGGAGCATTTTTTCGTTTTTCTTGTTCTAATAATTTCCAATACTTTTTTGCGCTAGAAATATTATTTATTTCAGCTTGGCCAATAACCATTCCTGCTAAATAAATTGGTTTATAATATGCTTTATAACGAGATTGTTCTACTTCTTTTAATGCCTTTTCCAAATATTTTATACGTTCTTTTAATTTTCCACGGGTTCTTAATTCTGCCGAATAATTAAAATAAATTTGTGATAAAAATAAGTGATGTTCTTCTTTTTTGGCAAGTTCAATGGCTTCTTTTCGTTCTTTTTCGGCTTCTTTATAAAACCCGTTTCCTGAATATAAACTCACCATTATATTTTTCACATTAATAATGGCATTTACACCTCCAGAAGCTTTAAAATATGGAATAGATTTTTGAAGGTTTTGAGAAGATTCAATTAACTTCCCTAAGCTATAATTAACCATTCCTTTACCCATATATATTTCACCTATTGCTTGAGAATCGGTTGTTTTTACGGCTGATACTAAAGCTTTATTATAATAGGACATTGCTTTGTTATATTGATCCATATTATAATATTGTAAGGCACCCGCTTTGTAAAAATTTGCCAGCCTACGAGGTGTTTTTACTTGAGAAATATGATTTTTTTCAAAATCTAAAAATATTTTTTCAGAAGAAAGCAAATCTCCTTTTGCTCCTGTAAAATAATACATTCTATTTACTATGTGATAAGCTGCTAAATCTGCTGAATCTAATTGTAAGGATAAATTAATTGTCTCTTTTGCAAGCGAATCAAACGGGAATCCTTTTTTTCTCCACACCAAAGAAGTTAAACTATTAAGTAATACCAATCGTTCTTTATTCGTAGCTTTTTCAACTTTATTTGTTAATGCATCTACTTGGATTTTTGAAGGAACTTCTTGAGCAGTTAAACTTATGGTAAAAAGAATAAATAGGGTTAGGAGATTTTTCATTGTGATAAATATAGAAAAATTAAACTACTTTGCTTCCAACTGCTCTTCTAAGAATTCTCTAAACAGTTTGTCAAAATTTTGAATTTTAAATATTCTTTTAAATAAATTCCTCCTAACTAAAGTTGTATGGCTTTACTAAATAACAACAATACGCACTATATCTAGAAACATTCTCTCTGTTAAAATTCTGCCAATCTGTCATATTTTTCAAAAATTGGTTATATCTTTGCAATTGAATATATAAGATATATGGGTAGCGAAAAAGTAATAGAAGAAAAAAATCAAGGTCAAGCACTTTTAACAGATAAAAAAGAAGGTAATAGTAAAAAACTGTATATAGAAAGTTATGGTTGCCAAATGAATTTAAACGATAGTGAAATAGTTGCCTCAATTCTTTCTAAAGAAGGATACAACACTACACATTTAATAGAGGAAGCCGATTTAGTATTAGTAAATACCTGTTCAATTAGAGAAAAAGCTGAGCAAACAGTTCGTAAACGTCTGCAAAAATACAATGCTATAAAAAAAATTAACCCAACAATGAAAGTGGGCGTTTTGGGTTGTATGGCAGAACGTTTAAAAGCTAAATTTTTAGAAGAAGAAAAAATAGTTGATTTAGTTGTTGGTCCAGATGCTTACAGAGATTTACCTAATTTATTAGAAGAAGTGGGCTCAGGCCGTGATGCAATAAATGTTATTTTATCTAAAGAAGAAACCTATGCAGATGTTTCTCCAGTTCGTTTAAATAGTAATGGTGTTTCAGCTTTTGTATCGATAACAAGAGGTTGTGATAATATGTGTACTTTTTGCGTAGTTCCATTTACGCGTGGTAGAGAACGCAGTAGAGAACCTAAAAGTATTTTAGAAGAAGTGAAACAATTAAGCGACAAAAATTACAAAGAAGTTACACTACTAGGTCAAAATGTAGATAGTTACCTTTGGTATGGTGGTGGCTTAAAAAAGGATTTTAAAAATGCTTCAGAAATTGCCAAAGCAACTGCAATAGGCTTTGCTCAACTGTTAGATATGGTTGCTACTGCATTTCCTAAAATAAGAATTCGTTTTTCTACTTCAAATCCACAGGATATGGATTTAAACGTAATTCATACAATGGCAAAACATGAAAATATTTGTAAATATATTCATTTACCTGTTCAATCTGGAAGTACTTCAGTATTAAAAAGAATGAATAGACAACATACACGTGAAGAGTACATGGAATTGATTGATAACATTAAAAAAATAATTCCTGATTGTGCTTTATCACAAGATATGATGACTGGTTTTTGCGGAGAAATTGAAGAAGAGCATCAAAATACTTTAAGTTTATTAGAGTATGTCAAATACGATTTTGGGTTTATGTTTGCCTATTCAGAAAGACCAGGAACACCTGCTGCTAAAAAAATGCCAGACGATATTCCTTTAGCTGTTAAAAAAAGACGTTTAGCTGAGATAATTCAAATTCAACAAAAACACAGCCTATACCGCTTAGAAAAATTTGTTGGTAAAACTGTTGAAATATTAATAGAAGGTACTTCCAAAAAATCGGATGCCCATTGGAAAGGTCGAAATTCTCAAAATGCCGTTGCTGTTTTCCCAAAAGGGAATGAAAAAATTGGTGATTTTGTAAATGTTTATATCGAAAATTGTACCTCAGCAACCTTACTAGGAAAAAGAGTTTAGTTATGGAATCATTACAAGTAATAAAACAACGTTTTGAAATTATTGGAAACGATATTCATTTAAATAGGTCACTTGAAAAAGCCATTAGAGTTGCACCAACAGATATTTCTGTATTGGTAACTGGCGAAAGTGGTGTTGGTAAAGAAAATATTCCCAAAATAATTCACCATTTATCACATAGAAAACACGCCAAGTACATTGCTGTAAACTGTGGTGCAATTCCTGAAGGAACTATTGATAGTGAACTTTTTGGACATGAAAAAGGTGCTTTTACAGGAGCAACTGCTGCACGTAAAGGATATTTTGAAGTCACTGATGGTGGTACTATCTTTTTAGATGAAGTTGGTGAATTGCCATTAACTACACAAGTTAGATTATTGCGTGTTTTAGAAAATGGTGAGTTCATAAAAGTGGGGTCTTCACAGGTACAAAAAACGAATGTTCGCATTGTTGCAGCAACTAATTTAAATATGCAAAAAGCTATTGAAAAAGGAAAGTTTAGGGAAGATTTATACTATCGTTTAAGTACTATTGAAATAAATTTACCGCCTTTACGTGAGCGTTTGGCTGACATTCATTTATTATTTAGAAAATTCGCTGCAGATTTTGCTCATAAATATAAAATGCCAACAGTGAGACTTTCAAATAATGCCATAAAAATGTTAGAGAATTATGGTTTTCCAGGGAATATTAGACAATTACGTAATCTCGCTGAACAAATTTCTGTAGTTGAAGAAAATCGAGAAATTTCTTCAGAAAATTTATTACAATATTTACCTAATAAAGGCACTAATTTACCATCAGTAATTAATAGTGAAAAATCAAATAGTGATTTTGCCAACGAACGAGATATTATGTATAAAATTTTACTTGATATGCGGAATGATATCAACGATTTAAAGAAATTAACGTTAGATTTAATGGAGAGTGGTGATACTGATAAGGTACAGAAAGAAAATAAAAGCCTAATTGAAAAAATATATAAAGAAGAAACTTCTAAAGTTCCTCATGAAAATGAAGTTGAAGTAGTTCGAATTAACGAAAATTATAGCGATAACAAAAATTATGAATTTGCTGAAACTATAGATGCCGATGAAAGTTTATCTATTCAAGACAAAGAAATTGAACTAATAAAAAAATCATTAGAAAGAAACAATGGTAAACGAAAACTAGCAGCTAAAGAATTAGGAATTTCTGAAAGAACTTTATATCGTAAAATAAAACAATACGATTTATAGTTTAAATAATTAACTTTGATGTTTCTCAAAGCATATTTAAAACATTTTAATGAAAAAATTTAGTTACTTAATTATATTTCTATTAATAGTTACAACTCAAAGTTGTGGCATTTATTCATTCACAGGAACCACCATTAATCCAAATGTAAAAACGGTACAAATAGATTATTTTCCAAACAACGCAATATTAGTTGAACCGTCATTAAGTCAAGAATTTACCATAAGGTTTCAAGATTTGTTTACAACACAAACAAATTTAACTTCCGTAAAATCGGGTGGGGATTTACAGTTTGAAGGAGAAATTACAGGGTATAAAATTAACCCAATGACAGCTACTGCTGATCAAACAGCTGCACAAAACAGACTTACAATTACAGTAAATGTTCGTTTTTATAACAATATCGTTGAAGAAGATAATTTTGAGCGAACTTTCTCTCACTATTATGATTTTGATGCTAATGCACAGCTAACTGGTAGTATTTTAGATGATGCATTTAATGAAATTTTGGAACGCATAACACAAGATATTTTTAATGCTTCAGTAGCAAAGTGGTAAACTAATGAATAGTACTGATTACACATATTTATTACAAAATCCCAAAAGTATAAATACTTTAAAAACACAACAATTAGAAGAAATTGTTGATGAGTTCCCTTATTTTCAATCTGCTAAAGCTCTATGGCTAAATGGACTTAACAAAACCAAAAGTTATAAATACAACTCCGCATTAAAAAAAACAGCTGCTTACACAATTAATAGAAAAGTACTTTTTGACTTTATTACATCTCCAATATTTATAAATAAAATAAATTTAAAAGAAGAATTATTAGAAGACATTGAAATTATTGAAGCTGAAACTGTTAAAATATTACATCAAAAAATAACAGATTCACTTGATGCAAGTATTGAAGAAAAAGTAGCTATTAAACCTTCCGTTAAAAAAATTGAGGAAACAACACAACAAGCGTCTGAAATTTTAGAAATTGGAAAACCAATTCAATTCAGCAGTATCGAACCACATTCATTTAATGAATGGATGCAATTAGTTAATCAAAAACCTATTGAAAGAGAACAAAAAGAAATAGATAAATTTAGTGTTATCGATACCTTTATTAAAACAAATCCAAAAATAAAACCAGTAGATAAAAATCGTAAAAATACTGATATTTCTAAAGAAAGCTCCAAAGAAAATAATAGTCTAATGACTGAAACTTTAGCTAAAGTATATTTAGAACAGAAAAAGTACGAAAATGCCATAAAAGCTTATCACATTTTAAGTTTGAAATATCCAGAAAAAAGTGGTTTCTTTGCAGACCGAATTAAAGCAATAAAAATTTTACAAAAAAATAAGTCATGATATATACGCTATTTTTAATTCTAATTATGATTGTAGCATTTTTGCTAATACTAATTATTATGGTACAAAACCCTAAAGGTGGAGGATTATCTTCTTCTTTTGGTGGTGGTGGAACACAATCACTTGGAGGTGTTCAAAATACAACTAACTTTTTAGATAAAAGTACTTGGACACTATCAATCATGTTACTTACCCTAATTTTACTATCAAATTTTGTAGCACCAAAAGTAAATATTGTTAATGCAAGTTCAGAAATTGAAAATACTATTGAAAATCGTGAAGTACAAGATACACCAGCGTTACCAGTTGAACAAACTGCAACAACATCTTTAAAAGATTCAGCTCAATAATAAATATTTCAAGAAATAGATAATTAAAATGCCAACGTAAATGACACGTTGGCATTTTTGTTTTTTAGATACTCTCTATTAAAAGTACATTTGTCAGTTTTACTGAATTGGCATACTTTTGGAAAGCTTATTTCAAAAGAATTAATAAAATTTAAACTTAACTACAAATGAGTAAAATAAATATTAAACCATTATCCGATAGAGTTTTAGTAAAACCTATTGAAGCCGAAACTACTACAGCTTCAGGATTAATTATTCCAGATTCAGCAAAAGAAAAGCAACAAGAAGGAACTGTAATTGCAATTGGTAACGGTACAAAAGATAAACCAATGACTGTTAAAGTTGGTGATACCGTATTGTTTGGGAAATATGCTGGCACTGAACTTGTATTAGAAGAGACAGAATATTTAATTATGAGAGAAGCAGATATTTTAGCAATTATTTAAATTTTAAAGAAAACAAAAAAATGGCAAAAGATATAATTTTTGATATTGAAGCACGTGACGGTTTAAAACGCGGCGTAGATGCTTTAGCAAATGCAGTTAAAGTAACCTTAGGACCAAAAGGTAGAAATGTAGTTATTGGTAAATCCTTTGGTGGACCAGCAATTACAAAAGACGGTGTTACCGTTGCTAAAGAAATTGAATTAGAAGATCCTCTAGAAAATATGGGAGCTCAAATGGTAAAAGAAGTAGCATCTAGAACCAACGATTTAGCTGGTGATGGAACTACAACTGCTACGATTTTAGCACAAGTAATTGTAAAAGAAGGATTAAAAAATGTTGCGGCAGGTGCTAATCCGTTAGATTTAAAACGTGGAATTGACAAAGCTGTTATAGCAATTGTTAAAAATTTACAAGCACAATCTCAAGAAGTTGGAAATAAATTCGATAAAATTAAACAAGTAGCTTCTATTTCCTCAAATAATGATGAAAATGTAGGTGATTTAATTGCCGAAGCATTTCAAAAAGTAGGTAAAGAAGGTGTTATTACCGTTGAAGAAGCAAAAGGAACTTCAACTTACGTAGATATTGTTGAAGGTATGCAATTTGACAGAGGATACCTTTCTCCTTATTTTGTTACCAATGCAGATAAAATGTTAACAGATTTAGAAAATCCATACATTTTATTATTTGAAAAGAAAATTGTAAACCTAAAAGATTTATTACCAATTTTAGAACCAGTTTCACAAAGTGGAAAGCCATTATTAATTATTGCAGAAGATGTTGAAGGTGAAGCTTTAGCCACTTTAGTAATGAACAAATTACGTGGTGCACTTAAAATTGCTGCTGTAAAAGCTCCAGGATTTGGAGACCGAAGAAAAGCAATGTTAGAAGATATCGCTATTTTAACTGGTGGGACAGTAATTTCAGAAGAAAGAGGTTTATCTTTAGAAAAAGCAACTCTCGACTTATTAGGTACTGCTGAAAGAATAACGATTGATAAAGACAATACTACCATTGTAAATGGTGCAGGAAATGCGGATACTATTAAAGCAAGAGTAGCTCAAATTAAAGCTCAAATTGAAACAACTACTTCAGATTACGATAAAGAAAAATTACAAGAACGTTTAGCTAAATTAGCTGGTGGTGTTGCCGTTTTATATGTTGGTGCCGCAAGTGAAATTGAAATGAAAGAGAAGAAAGATAGAGTTGATGATGCTTTACACGCAACACGTGCTGCGGTAGAAGAAGGTATTGTTGCTGGTGGTGGTGTTGCTTTGGTTAGAACTAAAGAAATACTTAAAACTATAACAACCGATAATTTAGATGAACTTACTGGAGTAAAAATTTTAGAAAGAGCTATTGAAGAACCATTACGCCAAATTGTTGAAAATGCTGGTGGTGAGGGTTCTGTTGTAGTTGCTAAAGTTATAGAAGGTAAAGGTGATTATGGCTATAATGCAAAAACTGATGAATACACTAAAATGTTTAAAGCAGGTATTATTGATCCAACCAAAGTAACTAGAATTGCATTAGAAAATGCAGCTTCTGTTGCAGGTATGATTTTAACTACAGCTTGTACATTAGTTGATATTAAAGAAGATTCTCCTGCTGGAGCTGGAATGCCTCCAATGGGTGGTGGAATGCCAGGAATGATGTAAAAATTAATACTTAAAAATAAAAAAATCCGATGTTATTTTATTAGCATCGGATTTTTTTATTTTTAAGTATTAATTACGATAAGATTATTCTTAATAAATCTCCGGATTTGGATAAAAGGCTGCAATAGCAAACCAATAACTCACCACAGATTTACTAGCTTTTAATTGTTCACCAGTTCTAGGCCCTTCAATAGCCTTACCAAAAACAGACCATTTATTCCCTTCATTATCTTTGAAAAAAACTTCTGAATTATTAAAGTCATATTCGAAAGCTAAATCTAGTTGACTTTCATTTAACTCAAATGAGTATATTAAATTTTCATTTCCAACGACTAAATATTCTTTTCCATTAAAAAGTTCATTAATTACTTTTCCGTTAGTAAACTTTTGAAATTGGTAAACTTTTGAAACACCATCACCAATAATTGCATATATTCTTTCTTTATTAGGTAAAGCATTATTTGAAGGAGATGCTGTAAAAATAAAAAAGTCATTATTTGTTTTATAATCACCATACGGATAATTATCATAATTTCTTGAAAATCCTGTTTTTAAACTTAAAATTTTCGTGTTTGGATATAGCTTTTTCCATGTTCCCCAATTTGTTTCAACAACACTTTCCAACACGGGCTCATGACCAATTTGGTTTCCATTTACACATTTTAATTTTAATTGAGACCAATTACTATCCGTATTTCTATCATATAAAATAAGGTTGGTGTTATACAACAATCCTGAGACTCCAAAAGTTGTATTTTCACCTCTTGAATTACTCCTCCAACCAAAAGCAGTTCCTGTTAAAGGGCAATAATTTATGGTAATAAATTTTTCATTTAAATTATCATTTACAATCTCATGCCAATCTAAAATTTTATGTGGATACGCTCTAGCTTCATTGTCTTTAACAATCCCTACAACCAATTCATTATCATTTAAATAATCAGCACCAAACTCACCAATTGATAAAAATTTAGGAAAATCTAAAGATGGTATTCCATCTTTCCCTGGCCCTCCATCTTTTACTTCTGAAATTGGTATCAACCAATCTTGAGAAGTTGCATTTGAATCTGAATTGTCAGAATTATTTCCTCCTGAATTTGTACCAGAGCCACTTCCAGAATTATCCCCTGTGTTATTTCCCGTATTACCTCCAGATCCTGATGAATTTAAATCTAAAGAATCTGTTGAATTTCCACCGCAAGCGATAAGAAACAATACCATAATAATTACATAAAATTTCTTTACTTTCATAATATTTAATTTAATATTAATAGTTCTTTTTTTGGTGCTATTGTGAATAAAATTCCTGAAGTAATTCTATAAGTTGGGGTAAGTTGTGTACCATCAACATTACTGTAAATAGGCAGTTCAGCCTTAGCAGAAAACACAATATTAGGTTTAATATTTATTGAAAAATTTGGAATAATTGACACCCAATCTCCACCTGTATTATCTAAATCAAATCCCCCTATTTTATCCTGAATTGCATTCCTATATTTAAAAGAAATACTTGGAGAAACTGTAGTTTTAAAAACCAAAAACTGATCTGAAAACCCTAAAAAGGCCTGAATTTCATTACCAAACTTATAAGTACTATCTCCAAAATATGAATTATTGGTTCCCGTACTTCTATAAATAAATCTTGATGAAATATTAAAAGAAGGCCTAAAATTAAAACTTTTTGAAATTGATGACCAATAAATAATATCCCAAGCATTACTCCCTGGCTGTAAATCTGCATTAAGTGTTATTCCCTGATTACTTTTTTGAGTTGAAGACCCTAAAGGAATTTTTGATCCAAATCCAACATTTACAAATGTATTTTCACCAATCAAATTTGGAAAACTATACTTCAATAGCAAAAGACCATCTCCAACACCTGATGTTTGATCTAAATTTTCATTTCCAAATTGTGTTATTTTTCTTCTTTGATTAACCCAAGTAAATAATCCTTCTACAGAAAATCTATCTGAAATCGAATAACTTATATTAGCCAGTACAGAATGTGTTATCCTTAACCTTGAGTCATCATCAAGTTTTTCATCCCCATTGTTAAGGGTATTTAGGTTATTATAATCATAAGAGACACCAATTTGAGTAGTTCCTTTTGATAAAATAGCTAAACCAATATTGTTTGAAAGAGGTATTCCTCCAGAACAGCACGTTTGTGCATTTATAAAATTTGATAAAAAAACTAACACCAATAATGAGGTTATTTTTAAGTCCATTGATTGCTTTTATTTTACTAAAAGTCGTATAAGAAAAGGATTCCTTACTGAAATTAAAAAGTATTCAAATTGTTTAGTGTAAAAGAGAAAAGCCACTTAATAAAAATTAAGTGGCTTTTATAATCTAATATTGGCTTTCCTTTATGTTAAGCCTTACATTTACATTCTCCTGGAGCGCACTTTGTACATTCCATTTTTTTTATAGCTACTTCACTCCCTCTCTTACATTCTCCTGGTGCACATTTTGCACATGCCTTTTTATTAGAAGCAACTTTATCTCCGCACTTACATTCTCCGGGAGCACAAGTACATTCTCCTCCTTTTTTACAATTACAAACTACAGTATTCTTCAAGTCTTTATTGTCAACAGATTTTACTTTTAAATCCATTTTACAAACAGGGCAAGATCCAGCTTTGTCATACGTTTTTCCTTTTTCACAATCCATTGGACATTGATAAACATCTGTTGATGACATTTCTTTTGAATCGTGGTCATGACCTTCATGACTTTCAATCTTAACATCTTCTTTAGCTTCTTCTTTTTTAGTTTCTTTACATGACGTAAATAGTATAGCAAATGAGAAGATTGCTGCAAATACAAAAATTGTTTTTTTCATTATTTTGATTTTTTTATTTATAGTCGACTAAAATAGTAAAAATTGATAGTTATTTTATAAACTTTTAACAATTTTGATTATTATTTTTACTTTTTAACTTTTGATAATAAAAAGCAGGTAGTAAAACTAGCAATAAAATGGGATGAATTAAAAATCTTCTCCCATAAAAAATAAGCTTATAATCTAAGTTTAAACTAAAATTTAACAATATAAAAAGTATAGCACACAGTATTACAAAAGCAATTACATAAATTTTGAAAGAGAACTTAATACTTTTTAAATTTTTAAAACCTAAATATATAATAGCTAGTGAAATAGCCGAATTTAATGAATACCTATAAAATATATTCAGAAAAAAAACTTTTAAATTCATTTCTGGAATTGGCTTAGAAAGATAATCCATTTTAAAATATTCAATTAAAGGATCATAAAAATATGGCTGTATAAATACTCTTATAGAAATTAACATAAAAACCAATAGCCCAATAAGTGCAATTTGAATTATTTGTTTCATTTTTAAAGTTTTGAAAATTTCTTTACCCAAACAAACCACAATAAAAAAGTAATTCCATAAATAATTAATGGAAATATAATATCATGTAAAATATATTGATATTGAGGGAACTCGTATAAAGCAATTGCTATTATTGTAATTCTAAAAATATTTAAATAATAAATAAGTAAACTTCCAGCAATTATAAATAAAAATGTTGTTTTAAAATTACTTGAAAAGGCAATAATAAACGAGATGAATAATATAATTATGCTTACAGCATTACATCCTTCAATAATACGAGCTACAAATTTTTTATTTACAAATAGCTTAACCGAAACTTCCTCTGTATGTTGCTCAATTATCGAATTATAACCAATAGTATTCAATAAATATTGAGTTTGTTTAGCAACTGTTTTAGTTATTGGTGCGCATGCAAATACACCAGAAGTACTTTGGGTTTTGTTTAAATAAACTGAATAAATTAAAAACAGCAATATATAAACTCCAAAAAATTTAATTAAAAATAATACTACAGTTTTATTACTTTGCACTCAAAATGAATTTTAATTTTGCATAAAACTACAAATTTATATGAACATCTCTCATTTAAAAGAATCGATTATAAAACTTATTAATGAAGAAAACACCGTATCAGAGAAACTACAATCTATTTGTAATTTATTAAAAAAAGAAATTAACTATTATAATTGGGTTGGGTTTTATTTTAAAAATGGAAATAAATTAGAATTAAAACTAGCTGAATTTGCTGGTGAACCAACAGAACATGTAATAATACCGTTTGGAAAAGGTATTTGTGGACAAGTAGCTTTAAGCAATCAAAATTTTGTAGTTCCAAACGTTGAAACACAAGATAATTATATTTCTTGCGGCTTTAAAGTGAAAAGTGAAATTGTGATTCCCATATTTGTAAATAAAATAAATATAGGACAAATAGATATTGATTCGCACACCGTTAATCCATTTACTAAAAATGATAAATTATTATTAGAATTTGTTTGCGAAAAAGTTGCTCAATTACTATAAAAAAGTTTACTTTTGCTTTTCAAAATTTCGCTATGGATCTTTAAAATTTTAAGTTTTTATTTTTATATCGAATGATTAAATTACCCCAAAAAAATAACCCATTTACTAAACTAAGCTTCAAAAAAAAATCGCTATTGAGTAAGCTATTTAACAAAAAAAGAAATACTAATTCTTCTGAAAATTATAGCGAAATGGTAGAAAATTTCTACGAAAAAATTAAGAGTCCAAAATAAAATTTACATATTTTTTATGTTGTTAAGCTGCTGATAATTATTAGCTTTGCGTAAACTAACAACATAATTTATGAATTCGTTTAAAAAATCGAAAACTGCACTAATTTCTGTATTTCACAAAGACGGTTTGGCCCCAATTGTTGAAAAATTAAATGAACTAGGAATTACCATTTATTCTACTGGCGGAACGGAAGAATTTATTAAAAAATTAGGGATAAATGTAATACCTGTTGAAGATTTAACTTTATATCCCTCTATTTTAGGAGGAAGAGTAAAAACGTTACATCCAAAAGTTTTTGGAGGGATTTTAGCAAGACGTGAAAACAAAAACGACTTATCTCAATTAAATGAATACAAAATTCCTGAAATTGACATTGTAATTGTTGATTTATATCCATTTGAAAAAACAGTTGTTAGTGGAGCTTCAGAACAAGATATTATTGAAAAAATTGATATTGGTGGTATTTCGCTTATTAGAGCAGCAGCAAAAAACTTTAAAGATGTTATTTGCGTTTCCTCAATGAACCAATACACTAACTTTTTACAAATAATGATTGATAACAATGGTGGAACAACTATTGAACAACGCAAAAATTTTGCAGCAAAAGCATTTGCAATTTCAAGCCATTATGATAATGCCATTTTCAAATTTTTAAATACTAATGAACTTGCTTTTAGAGAAAGTTTTGATACCGTTTCAACTCTACGTTATGGAGAAAACCCGCATCAAAAAGGATATTTCTTTGGTGACTTAGATAGTCTTTTTGATAAATTACACGGTAAAGAGCTTTCTTACAACAATTTATTAGATGTTGATGCAGCTGTAAATTTAATTAACGAGTTTAAAAATGACATACCAACTTTTGCTATTTTAAAACACAATAACGCTTGTGGTTTAGCTCAAAGAGAAACTTTAAAACAAGCTTATTTAGGTGCCTTAGCTGGCGATCCAACTTCAGCTTTTGGGGGTGTTTTAATAGCTAACAAAGAAATTGATACTGAAACTGCACAAGAAATTCATAAGCTATTTTGTGAGGTTGTAATTGCACCAAGTTATTCTAATGAAGCTTTAGAAATACTAAAAGGTAAAAAGAATAGAATTATTTTAATTCAAAAAAATATTGAAATGCCAACATCTCAATACAGAACTGCTTTAAATGGTGTGCTTTTCCAAAATAAAAATAATAAAACTGATAATGCAAGCATTATTAGTAATTCAACAATAAAGAAACCTACAAGCAATGAATTAGAAGATTTATTTTTTGCATCAAAAATTTGTAAACACACGAAATCAAACACTATTGTTTTAGTGAAAAATAAACAACTTTGCGCAAGTGGAACTGGCCAAACTAGCCGCATAGATGCTTTAAATCAGTCAATTACAAAAGCTACTCATTTTAATTTCGATTTAAATGGAGCTGTAATGGCAAGTGATGCATTTTTCCCATTTCCAGATTGTGTAGAGATTGCAAACAATGCTGGTATTAATGCAGTTATTCAGCCAGGAGGCTCTATTAAAGATCAATTATCTATTGATTATTGTAACGAACATAAAATGTCGATGATATTTACAGGAACGCGTCATTTTAAACACTAATTTTAGTAACTTTGTGAAATTCCAATTTTAAAATTTAAAAATAATTAATATCGTATGGGTTTTTTCGACTTTATGACTGAAGACATTGCCATTGATTTAGGTACTGCAAATACATTAATAATTCATGATGGTAAAGTTGTTGTTGATTCTCCTTCAATTGTAGCAAGAGACAGAAGTACAGGGAAAATTATAGCAATTGGAAAACAGGCCAGTTTAATGCAAGGGAAAACCCACGAAAATATTAAAACCATTCGCCCACTAAAAGATGGTGTAATTGCAGATTTTGAAGCTTCAGAACAAATGATTAAGGAGTTTATTAAAAATATTCCTAACATTAAAAAACGTTTTTTCTCACCATCGTTACGTATGGTTATTTGTATTCCTTCTGGTATAACTGAAGTTGAAAAACGTGCAGTAATTGATTCTGCCGAACATATGAATGCAAAAGAAATTTACTTAATTCATGAACCAATGGCTGCAGCCATCGGTATTGGAATTGATATTATGCAGCCTAAAGGAAATATGATTATTGATATTGGTGGTGGAACTACTGAAATTGCCGTTATTGCTTTAGGAGGTATTGTTTGTGATAAATCTGTAAAAGTTGCTGGTGATGTTTTTACTTCCGATATTACATATTATATGCGTACACAACACAATTTATATATAGGTGAGAGAACTTCTGAAAAAGTTAAAATTCAGGTTGGCGCTGCTACTGAAGATTTAGAAACTCCACCAGAAGATATGTTGGTTCAAGGACGTGATTTATTAAGTGGGAAGCCAAAACAAGTTCAAGTTTCCTTTAGAGAAATTTCAAAAGCTTTAGATAAATCTATTTTAAGAATTGAAGACGCTGTGATGGAAACATTATCAAAAACTCCTCCAGAATTAGCAGCTGATATTTACAATACAGGAATTTATTTAGCTGGTGGTGGATCTATGCTAAGAGGTTTAGATAAAAGGTTATCTAGAAAAACTGATTTACCAGTTTATGTTGCTGAAGATCCTTTAAGAGCTGTTGTTAGAGGAACTGGTATTGCATTAAAAGATATTGAAAAATACCAAAATGTATTAATGAAATAGTTTAAACTTCTATAATTAATGTATGCAGCAATTAATTTACTTTATCAAGAAATTTAGATACTTTCTGCTGTTTATATTGTTAGAAACTTTAGCTTTAATTTTTACAATTCAACATCACTCATATCATTCAAGTAAATTTATAAATTCTGCTAATTCTATTAGTGGTGGATTTTATAATAAAATGAATAATATCCATGAATTCTTTCTTTTAAAGGATGAAAACAAGCTTTTAATTGAAGAGAATACTCACCTAAAAAATCTATTAGATAAACAAAAATTTAATTCTTTAAATGATAATTTCACTGTTATTGATACTTTAGAATATTTTCAAAAATATGAATATTCTTCAGCAAAAGTTATTAATAATAATTTTACAAATAGAAACAATTATTTAACAATTAATAAAGGTCGTAACCAAGGATTAGAACCCGATTTGGGAATTATAAATAGTACTGGAATTATTGGTGTTATTCAAAATGTATCTTCAAATTTTAGCACAATTATTTCAATTTTGAATAATAATTCAAGAATAAATGTACGACTTAAAAATAGTGATTATTATGGTACTTTAGCTTGGGATGGTGAAAATTATAATATTATACAAATTACAGATATTCCTAGGCAAGCAATTATTAAAATTGGAGATTCAATTATCACTGGCGGAAAATCTGCAATATTTCCCGAAGGTATAAATATTGGTGTTATTAAAGATTTTAAATTTGAAAACAATAAATACAAACTAATAAATATTTCATTATTTAATGATATGAGTGCCATTGGTTATGTTCAAGTTATTAAAAATCTTAAAAAAAGTGAACAAAAAAAATTAGAACAAGAAAATGCTAATGAATAATTCAATATTTTCAAATAGTATTCGCTTTATAGGTTTAGTACTTTTACAAGTATTAATCTTAAATCATATAAACTTATTTGGGTATTTAAACCCTATGGTATATATTGTTTGGGTGTTTTTATTTCCTATTAAAAAGGAAAAAGGATTCTTTTTAATAGCAAGTTTTTTACTTGGACTTTCAATAGATATTTTCTCAGATTCAGGAGGTATTAATGCAGCTGCAACATTATTTATTGCCTTTGTTAGACTACCTATTTTAAAAACCGTTTTAAGAAAATCTGATTTTGATTATTTTCTATTTAATTTAAGAGATATTTCTATTGATAAAATATTTATATATATAGCTACGTTAACTATTATACATCATTTTATAGTTTTTTTTCTTGAATACTTTAGCATTACTGATCTAATAACTGTTATTTCAAATACTTTTTTCACAAGTTTATTTACTATAATTGTAAGTATTTTAGGAATTTTATTATTTGTTAAAAAGAAATAAATGAAAAGAACAGGCTTATTATCTTTTATAATTATTTTTATTGGGATAGTTTATATAATTCGCCTTTTTTATTTACAAGTAATAAATAATTCATATAATAAACCCACTCTAAATAATTCAGCTGTAAAAGTAAAATATGACTATCCTGAAAGAGGTTATATTTATGATAGAAATGGTATTTTACTTGTTGCAAACCAATTATCATATGATATTATGGTAATCCCAAGAGAAGTAAAAACTTTAGATACTACTGAATTCTGCACACTACTTAAGTTAGATAAAAAAGCTTTTATAAAAAATTTAAAGCAAGCTGAAAAGTATTCTACAAGAATTCCTTCCACTTTTTTAACTCAAATTTCTAAAGATGATTATGCATACTTGCAAGAAAAAATGTATAAATTTAAAGGTTTCTACATTCAGAAGCGCTCACTAAGAGAATACCCTATTAATTCAGCTCCAAATGTCTTAGGCTATATTAGTGAAGTAAATGAAAGCTTAATTAAAAAAAATCCATATTATCAATTAGGTGAATTAATAGGAACTGCAGGAGTTGAAAAAACATACGAAGAAGTTTTAAGAGGCAAAAAGGGAGTTAAATATATTCAGAGAAATAGATTTAATAAAGAAATTGGTCCTTATAAGAATGGAATTTATGACACGCTTCCAATTCCTGGTAAAGACATCACTCTAACAATAGATTCAAAATTACAACAATATGGCGAAGCACTTATGATTAATAAAAGAGGTGGAATTGTAGCTATTGAGCCATCAACCGGACAAATATTAGCCATGGTATCTACCCCAACTTACAATCCAAATTTAATGGTTGGAAGGAAAAGATCTAAAAATTTTACAAAACTATATTTAGACACTATAAACACCCCTTTGTTAGATAGAGGTCTACAAGGAGAATACCCTCCTGGTTCACCCTTTAAAATAATTAATGCACTTATAGCTTTACAAGAAAATGTAATAAATACTAAAACAACAATAAAATGTTTTGGAGGATACAGATATGGAAATAATAAGGATGCATTCATGGAATGTCACTGCGGAACACACGGAAGTCCTGTTGCATTAGATAAAGCCATTTACAGATCTTGCAATAGTTATTTTGCAAATGCCTATAGAAAAGTAATTGAAAAATATCCTACTCCAACTGAAGGCATGAACGTATGGAGTAACCATGTAAAAAGTTTTGGTTTAGGAAATTACTTAAATAATGATTTATCTGTTGGTAAAAAAGGTCTAATACCTAATGGGGCATTTTATAACCGTTGGTATCCAAAAACAAATTGGACTGCTACATACAGTATCTCAAATGCAATTGGTCAAGGAGAAGTTTTAACTACTCCTATTCAATTAGCAAATATGACAGCGATAGTCGCAAATAAAGGTTCTTTTTACACTCCACATATCGTAAAAAACATTAAAGACCAAGAATTAAATTCTCAATTTACAACGCTAAAACATACTACTATTACTAAAGAACATTTTGAACCTATAATTGAAGGCTTATTTAATGTATTTGAAAATCCAAGGGGTACCGCACACTCTTCTAAAGTTAAAGGGATTGAAATTTGTGGAAAAACAGGAACGTCCGAAAATCCACACGGGCAAGATCACTCCATTTTTATTGCTTTCGCACCTAAAGATAATCCTAAAATTGCCATTGCTATTTTTGTAGAAAATGGCTATTGGGGCTCCCGTTGGGCTGGTCCAATTGCTAGTTTAATGATTGAAAAATATTTAACTGGAAAAACAATTAGGCCATGGGTAGAAAAACGAATGTTCAATGGAAGTTTGCAAGATGAATACAACAAACAACTTAATAAAACATTAGAAATTGAGAATTAGAAAAAAAAATATTTTTTTCGGAATTGATTGGGTACTTATCCTCTTTTATTTCATGTTAATTTTTATAGGATGGATTAATATTTATTCAGCAACTACCAGTGAAAATACTGTTAATTTAATTAATTTATCTACTGAATATGGAAAACAACTTATTTGGATTGGTTTAAGCTTTCCAATTATTATTCTACTATTATTTTTTGATGCTAAGTTTTACGAAAAATATGCTTCAATTTTATATTTAGTTGGCTTAACTTCATTAATTGGCCTTTTTATTATTGGTAAAAATATTAACGGAGCAACTTCATGGTATGATTTTGGTGGCTTTAGTTTACAACCTTCAGAATTTGTTAAAGCTTCAACAGCACTAGCTATTGCTAAATTAGTTAGTGACAAACAATTCAATTTAAAAAAAATCAATACTCAAATACAAGCTCTTTTAATTTTATTTTTTCCTGCAATTTTAATTACATTACAACCTGATCCCGGATCAGCATTAGTTTATTCTGCATTTATTTTTGTATTATACAGAGAAGGTTTACCTGTTTACTATATAACAATTGGTTTTGTGGCAGTTATTTTATTTGTACTTACTCTATATTTTGGTTTTATCAATATACTTATTGCTTCTTTATTCGTATTTATTTTAATACTTCTCTTTTTTAATTTTTATAGAAAAAAAGCACTAAAAAAAGGTTGGTTGAAAATTTTAGGTGTTTATGTAGTTTCAGCTTTATTTATAATTAGTGTAGATTTTGTTTTTAATAAAGTATTTGAACAACGCCATAGAGATCGGTTTGATATTTTATTAGGTAAAACAAAAGATATTAAAAGTATAGGTTATAATACAAATCAATCAGTTACAACTATAGCTTCTGGAGGATTAACCGGTAAAGGATTTTTAGATGGTGAAAGAACTCAGGGTAATTTTGTACCTGAACAACAAACTGATTATATTTTTACAACAGTTGGTGAAGAATGGGGATTTATAGGAAGTTCTGCTGTAATACTTTTATTTATTTTCTTTTTGTTGCGAATTATTTATATTGCAGAGCGACAGAAATCTAAATTTAGTAGAGTTTACGGCTATAGTATTGCTGCTATTTTCTTCACTCACTTTACAATAAATATTGGAATGGTTTTAGGTTTATTACCTACTATTGGAATTCCTCTTCCTTTTTTTAGCTATGGAGGCTCAGCACTTTGGGGCTTTACTGTATTACTTTTTATTTTTATAAGGCTAGATGCAAACCGCTCTTACGAATGGTAAATTAATCCAAAAACTTCTCATTAAAACGCAAAAAAGCATCCTAATTATAGGATGCTTTTGTATCATATAAAATAAATATAAATTAAAGAGCAGCTACGTGCTTCGCTAATTTAGATTTTACATTACCTGCTTTATTTTTGTGGATAATATTGTTCTTCGCCAATTTATCAAGCATCGCAACTACTTTTGGAAATAATTCCTCAGCTTCTTTTTTCTCAGTAGTAGCACGTAAATCTCTAACAGCATTACGAGTTGTTTTATGCTGATATTTGTTTCTTAATTGCTTAACGCTATTACTTCTAATTCTTTTTAATGCTGACTTGTGATTTGCCATTTTTAATTTTTTAATTAATTTCTTGTAGTCCGTAGGGGAATCGAACCCCTGTTACATGGATGAAAACCATGCGTCCTAACCCCTAGACGAACGGACCGTTACTTTTTACAACGACAGTATTCTGCCATTGCGGATGCAAAAATACAACTATTTTCTTATCTGCAAAACTTTTTTTTAAAAATTAATATGCTTTTGCAAATAAAACTCTCTGAGTTGATTTCTCCCCAGTAAAAATGCACTTTCCTTCCTCTATTTTATTGTTTAAAGGGATACATCTTATAGTCGCTTTTGTTAACTCTTTAATTTTATCTTCTGTTTCAGTTGTCCCATCCCAATGAGCTGAAATAAATCCTGTTTTGTTTTTCAATACATCTTTAAATTCCTCAAATGTATCTACTTCAGTAATATGTGTATCCCTATAATTTAAAGCTTTATTAAATAAATTATTTTGAATTTCTTCTAATGTTTTTTCTACGTAATTAACAACATCATTTTGAGAAATACTTTTCTTTTCTAATGTATCTCTACGTGCAATTTCAAGTGTTCCTTGCTCTAAATCTCTTGGTCCTATAGCAATTCTTAACGGCACACCTTTTAATTCATACTCTGCAAATTTCCAACCTGGCTTGTAGGTTGTTCTGCTATCAAATTTTACTGAAATTCCTTTTTTACGCAATTCTTTAACTATTTCATTTACTTTTTCTGAAATAGCATCTAATTGTTCATCATTTCTATGAATAGGAATAATTACTACTTGAATTGGCGCTAAGTTTGGGGGAAGTACTAATCCTAAATCATCTGAATGCGTCATAATTAAAGCACCCATTAATCGAGTTGAGACTCCCCAAGATGTTGCCCATACATATTCTCTTTTTCCTTCTCTTGATGTAAATTTCACATCAAAAGCTTTCGCAAAATTTTGTCCTAAATAATGTGAAGTTCCAGCTTGTAATGCTTTCCCATCCTGCATTAAACCTTCAATACAATAGGTTTCTACAGCTCCTGCAAAGCGTTCGCTTTCAGTTTTCAATCCTTTTATTACTGGCATTGCCATAAACTTTTCTGCAAATTCAGCATAGATACCTACCATCAATTTAGTTTCTGTTATTGCTTCTTTTGATGTTTCATGAGCCGTATGCCCTTCTTGCCACAAAAATTCAGTAGTACGCAAAAATAAACGTGTACGCATTTCCCATCTCACAACATTTGCCCATTGATTTATTAACAAAGGTAAATCTCTATAAGATTCAATCCATCTTCTGTAAGTGTCCCAAATAATTGTTTCAGAGGTTGGGCGTACAATAAGTTCTTCTTCCAATTTAGCACTAGGATCAACTACAATACCTCCTTTTTCATCTGTTTTTAATCTATAATGAGTAACTACAGCACATTCTTTTGCAAAACCTTCAACGTGAGCAGCTTCTTTACTTAAAAATGATTTTGGAATAAATAATGGAAAGTAAGCATTTTCATGGCCTGTTTCTTTAAACATCCTATCTAGTTCAGCTTGCATTTTTTCCCAAATAGCATAACCGTAAGGTTTAATAACCATACAACCTCTTACTGCTGAATTTTCAGCTAAATCTGCCTTTACAACTAATTCATTATACCATTTAGAATAGTCGTCTTCTCTCTTTGTTAATTTCTTGCTCATAATTAAAGGTTTGGCATAAATATTGCATCTTTTATATTAAAAAATACTAATTTCGACAAAACTAGTTATT
>NZ_JASFZF010000079.1:0-8650 GCF_046055765.1 Lutibacter sp.
ATCAAAAGTAAAAGAGGAAATTATAAATCGTTTGCAAGAAATTATTATTGATGGTTTGGTTGAGGTGACAACTGATAAAGTTGTAGTAAATGAAGAAGGAAGAAAATTTGTGAGAAATATTTGTATGGCGTTTGATTTAAGATTGTTAGAAAATAAACCAGATATACGAGTTTTTTCTATGACCATATAAATTTAAAAATTAACGATAAAAAAAGCCAAACAATTTGTATTGTTCGGCTTTTTTTTAATTTCAAATATATGAATTGTTATTCAACTAATGTTCTCATGTAATTTACAATTAGCCAACGGTCTTCATCATCTGACATTTTCTTTTTAAAGTTTGGCATATCGTCTTTACCAGTAGTGATTTTGTAAAATAATGAACCATCAGTTTGATCTTGAGTGTCTTCTGAAGAAAAATCTCCTAAATCACCATCTTGATCTGCAGCTTTTGAGCCATCTCCATAACCTTCTTTTCCGTGACAAGATTTACAATGTTTTGAATATAAATTTTTCCCAATTGCCATATTTTCTTTATCACTTTTATCGGTTGGATTTTTCATGGTTTTGTATTTTTCGGGCACTATCCATTCATCTTCTTGAATTAGAGATTTGAATGAAAATAGTATAAATATTAATCCTACTATTGATAAAATAATTTTAATGTTTTTGTTTTTCATGTTTAAGAGTTTTTGTGTTTTGAAATTCTAAATAAATTGATAACTAATATAACCAATGTTCCCCAAATACCCAAAATTAATAAATTTGGAACAATTAAATCTGCCCAAGGAGCCATTGTTGGTGGCGACCACATGGTACGTTGATCAAAAGTTGATAAATCTTTAATTTCTTTACCAATAGCCGTTTTAACAACTGATTTTATGGTTCCATAATCATCATTATCTTTTAAAAGAACTTCATAATTTAACTTTCCGTTTATTCCGGGCATTATTTCTTTGATAGGCGCAACTATTGTGCCATTTTCATTTGTAAAATAAATTCCGTTGCCAACAGGTAGTGGTGAAAATAAACGATCTAACTGAACATTCACTTCAGTTTCAGGAATAGGATTTCCTTCTACATCTGTTAATGTGGCTTCAATACTATATTTTTTATCTTTTGATATTATCAGTTTTGAAGTTAGATTAGCTATTTTAATTGTTATTGTTTTTTTAGCTTTTTTAAATTTTTCTGAGCCAGCAAAAATCACTTTAAAAGTATAGGATTTTTGTACTTTTTCAAAGGCTTTATTTATATTTAAATTAAATTTTCCTTGAGGGTTAAGTACAACATCCTCTAAAAATACTAAACTGTCATTATCCATTACAGAATATACTTTTAATTTAAAGCCTCTCCCCATTTTGAATAATTTACCTTCTTTATATTTTGCTGCAATTGCCAAATTATTTTGACCACTTTCTTTAATATATTGTATAGATATACGTGCTTTTAATTTTTTAGATTTAGCATTAATTGTTACACTAGAAAACCCAAAAAATAAGATACAAATTGTAAATATTGTTTGTTTGATATAATTATCATTTTTCATCGCTTTCGATTTCTTTTGGTTCAACAATTCCTAATTCTTCAGCTGTTTCATGTATTGGAATTATAGGCACATACCGTACTAATAATGTAACAATAAGCATAGCCCCAGCTAATGTTCCCCATGTTATTAACCATTCTAGGTGTGTAGGGTTATAATGATGCCATTCTTCTGGAACACCTTGTACTGGTAAAAAGGGGTGTAATAAAGTTGGAATAACGATGATATAACGTTTCCACCAAGCTCCAATAACAACTGCTACCCCAATAAAAAATATAGGTAATGGTTTTCTCATTCGTTTAAAAAGAAGAAGAATTGAAGGAATCACAAGGCCTCCTAAAATTGCGCTCCAAAATAAGAAAGATTCATCACCAATAAATAATGATTTGAGATGTCCAGCTTCACTTTCAGTCATTTTTAAGGCTGGAACTAAAAATTCATTTACATTAAAATAAAGATAAATCAATATTAATAAAACTAATAGTTTACCCATGATGTCAAAATGAAAATCGGTAATATATTCTTCTAAATGATGCGTTTTTCTTAATATATACATCACAGCTATTACTGCTCCTGCTCCTGCAACAAAAGCACCTGCAATAAAATAGGGTCCAAAATTGGCACTATCCCATCCTGGTCGATATGTTGCTGCAAATAACCATGCCGTTACAGTATGAATACCGAAGGCTACAGGAATAATTAATACAGATAGTGTACCTATAGACCATTTATAAATGCTTTTTTGTTTGCTACTTCCGGTCCAGTTTAAAGATAGTTTTTTATATATTTTTGATAATTTTTGGTTGCTTTTAAATTTTTTACTTAAAATTTGAAAATCTGGTAGTAATGGAAAAAGAAGTAATAAAAAACTGATCGTTAAATAAGTGGTTACTACAATAACATCCCAAACAATTGGTGATTGTAATCTTCCGTGTAAAAATAAATTGTAAATCCTATCAGGTCGTCCCATATCAATAATAATGGTTAAACCACCCATTATTATGGCGGCAACTGCAATAATTTCTGCAATTCTTGTTAAAGGTGTTGCCCATTTCACTCCAGATAATCTTAAAATGGCCGTAACTAAGGATCCTACCAAACTAATGGCAACAAAGAAGACAAAATTAGAAATGTAAATTCCCCATAAAGAGTAATCTCGCATTCCAGTAATTTCTAATCCTTTTGTTAATTGTAGGTAATAGGCATACAAAGCACCTAAAATAATGACTACTAAAAAGCCAACCCATATTTTACCGTATAAGCCAAATTTTTTAGGTTTTAATTCATTGGTTAATTGTTCAAAAGTTTTCATGCTTTTTTATCTTTTTTTACAGATTCAAACTCAGTATAATTTTCTAAACCTTTTTCAAATTCATCTTGCCTGTCAACTGGAGGTAAATAATAAACGCTAGGAGCAGTTCCTAAATCTTCCATTAATCTATAACCAGATTTGTCTTTTAAAAGTTTACTTAATTGAAAAGTTTCATCTCCATTGGTAACGGTATCTTCATATAAATCCCCAAAGAAATAAACCCCATTCGGACAAGCAGAAACACAATGTGGTAATTTTTCTTCTGCAATCATATGTGGGCAAAAATCACATTTGTCAACGGTTCCTTTAATACTTGGTGCACCCGCATAATCAATATAGCTATCAGGAGATGACATGTCGTGTTCCATATCCATTTCCATGCTCATGGTAATTTCACCTTGATCAGGCTCATTCCAATTAAATACACGAACGGAATAAGGACAAGCAGCCATACAAAAACGACAACCAATACACCGTTCATTATCAATTAAAACAATACCATCTCTTCGTTTAAAAGTAGCATCTACTGGGCATACTTTAACACAAGCAGGTTGATCACAATGTTGGCATAAACTTGGCATCCAATATGGTGATGTTTCCGGACTGTCTTGCATTTTATATATTTTTAGCCAGGCATTGTCACCACTAATAAAATGATTTTTATTACAGGCACTTTGGCATTGTTTAGCGTTTTTACAACGTGCTAAATCAATTACCATTACAAATTTACGGTTTGGAAAGCCTTCTCTAGGAGTGTAGTGATCTCCTTTAAGTGTAGAATGTTCTTCTACTTTTGAAACTGGAACTTTTATAACATTTCCATTAGTGTCTAAAAGGTCAACAGTTTCTTCTTCAACTAAAGATTTTGCAACGGCAGTTCCGCCAATAGCGGTTAAGAGCCCAAGCTTTAAACCTTTATTTATAAATTTTCTTCTTGAATTTTCTTCTTTGTTTTTCATAAATTCTAATCTTTAATAAAATTATTTCTTATTGGAAAGCCAATTAAGAAAGGAATGGTTAGAAATATTTTTCTTCACAACTTCAGCATCTTTAATTACGCTTTTTTTAACCTTAACTGTAGTACCATCAGGCCGTAACAGTGTTTGATATTCATCATCAGGCTCGTTGTTGTTTTCTACTAAAGAAGAATTTGAATTAGATAAAGTTTTTCCAATACCCAAAAATGGAATTAATAATGAACTCCCCAAAATAGGCAGGATGCCTCTTCTAGAAACAGGAAGCCCTATTTTTGATTTTTTTTTCATTTTGTAGTATATTTATTAAACAGTAAAACAAATTATTAGCAATTTAATAATTTGTTTTACTGTTTTAGATTAACAATTAAAAATTATATTTTCTAGTAATATTAAATCCAATCATAAAATCACCATTATTAATAAAATCATTATGATTATACATATAATTTTTTTGAGGTGACAACCCATTATAGTTGGTTGCAAATAATTGGAAAGCGTGACCAGAAGTTGCAAATTCAACACCAAATGCTATACCTGGATTTGGATTACCAGAATAGAAAGAGGTGATTGGTTGACTATAATCAACAATAATTGCTGTGTTTGGACTAATTTTATAACGACCTCCAAAAGCAATAGCTATCATATCGTTTTTAATAGTAGGTTCCACTAAATTAAAGTGAGAAATACTAGGAGCAACTTGTGCGGAAAATTTAGAGCTAAAACGTTTAGCAATAATTAATTGACTGAAATATGAATATCTATCTTGTTTTAAATTAAAGTTATCTTTAGTTCTTGCATCAACAGTTGCATTACCAAAATAAGTAACACTAATTGGCATTGAATTAGAACGAGTTTGTCTTAAAAGACCAACTTTTAAATTAAAATCTTGTAATCTACTAAATTTAGTAGTTCCATAACCTACAGTAATATAATCTGTAATAGCATAAGCTAAACCGATTCTAATATTTGAAGGTGCCCAAAAACCAGCCATATCATTTGTTCCACCATTTAAAAGACCAAATCTATGTGACATTTGAATTTCTAAGGTGTTTTTTTGAAATAACACGTTTGTTGCATTTTCAATTAAAGTACTACCTTCAAAAGCTGCACGTGCTGGTTTTTCTTTAGTTTGTTCTTTATCATTTTGTTTTGTTTCTTGTGCAAAAACAAACATTGGCAACGCAAAAAGAACAATAAGTATATTTTTAAAAGTTTTCATTTGTATCATTTTAAATGTTAATTGTCTTTAGCACCATCGTTAATCCAAGCTTTAATCAAACTAGTTTTTTTAGATGATAATTTACCTGAAGGAGGCATAGGAGCTGTTGTACTAATCATTCTTTGGTAAAGTTCACTACCTTCTGCATCAAATGGAATTACTAAATCTGGATCTGTAACTGTGAGGAAATTATATGAATTTCCTTCGGTTAAATCAGGAATACTGATTGCAGGATGACAAGCAATACAATTTTCGTTAAATATTGGTTGTATGTCTATGGCAAATGAAACTTCGGTAACAACTGGTGGAGTGTATTCATACACATCATTATAATAACAGCTTGTTAAAGAAAGTAACATTACAAATACAGCAACCTTTGTTGTTATATATATTATTTTTTTCATAATTGAAATTTAATAATGAAATTAAAATTTAAAAATCGAAATTGACTATTGAAATTGAAAAGTCAATTTCGATTTTTACTTTGTTGAACTGTTATTGTTCAAAAGAGAATGTTAAATCAGGTTTGATAGCATGTGCAATTGCAGCGTTATCAAAAATACCTAATCCAAATTGGTAAGATTGTGTAGTATCATAAGCGATATCATCAGCATTACCAGTATTTAATGGACGTTTCCATTCTAAAATCCATCCGTTACCGGTGTAAGTTTGTCCACAAAGTAAGTCACCTCTACTTCCTACAAAAGGCGCAGTTGTAATACTTGGCATACCTTTTAAAGCAGGTGAATGTAAATCAGTTGTTACAGGTCTTTGGTAATCAACATCAGCAACAGGGTCAATTGTTCCACCATTAGCTAAATCTAAAGTACCATTATCATGTACTCCAACAATTTCTACAGCAGTTCCATCAGTAACTTCACTAGTTAAAATCCAGTAATAATCAGTTTTTCCAGGAATGTAATATTTTGGTACATTTACATTAGTACCAGCATTAGAACCATCTAATAAAGGTAAGCTTATTTTATTATTAGAATGTCCACCACCATCTTTTGCATCACCAGCTCTAGCTTTTCCTGTTCCTCCAGCAGCTACAGCAGCAGTTGTTAAATCAGTAATGTGTTTGTCATCAAATTGACCTGTTGGTAAACCAGTTCTTACTGATTTCCAGTGCCACATATCAGTTTGTTCTCCAGTAACAGTATAATGGTGACCTCCACCATCAACGTCTTGGGATCCAATATGGCAAGTTGCATAACATGATGCAGTATCCCAGCTAGTTACTGTTCCTATTGGCCATTGCATAGCAAATTTATCTTCATAAAAAGCATCTCTTAAAATAGTTGTACCATCAGTATCAAAAACAGGTTTGTTACTTTCTTGTGCCCAACGAGAAGTTGTTGCATCAAAATACCAAGTATCTCTACTTCCATCTTGTTCAGCATCTTTCCATTGTGCTAAAAAGTAAACGTTTTCTGCATCATACTGAGCTCTTATTTGAAAATCTCTTGTATTTCCTGCATAACCATTAAAAATTACTGTACCATCAGTTGCTACAGGATTAGGAACAGTCGCAGTTCCAGTTAAAAGGCTAGAATCTGCCCAAGAAGCATCAATAACACCATCAATTACTGGACCTAAAAATACTTTTTGTGCTACTAAATCAGTAGTACTTGTTGCAGCACCTGTGCTAACACCATCTGAACCATCTGAACCATCTGAACCATCAATACCATCTACTCCATTAGTTCCTGCAGGTCCTGGGATAGGGTCATTTGTACATTGAATTAACATAAAGCTTGCTGACATTAACAGTAATAAGCTTACTAATTTTAATTTTTTCATAATATTATATTTATTTGTATTAGAAATTTGTTTTTAATATTAGGTAAATTTACACAGAAAAAAATATAATATTATGATATAAGTCATTCCTTTTAAAATTTTAAAATACTGATAAATAGATAGTTAACAGCTATTTAGAATGTTTCTATATAATTTTAATTTTTTTAAAGTCATATATATTACATAGTTATGTAATTAAAGTTTCATTTGAAATATTTTGAAAGTATGAATAGGGTAAGTTTGGAGTTCTGATTTAAGGTATAATTATAAAATAGTATAAAATAATAGGTAAAATGTAATTTTACTGCTTTGTTTTAGATTTAATTATAAAAGAGGTAATTTGAAAACAAATAATTTATGGGTATTTAGTCAGGGCAAAATCATACTTTTTTTTTAAAAATGATTTATTCACTTGACTTTTAGTAGTTTAAGTTATTAATTATTTGTATATTATACTGATAATCAATACTTTAACTCAATGAAATCATCAGATAATTTAAAAGACATTTTTAGACAAATAGAAGACCACCGAAGCCATATAAACCAACTTCATAATTTAGTTGACATTCTTCTTATTGACATAATTTCAGTGATTTGTGGGGCGGAAACTTGGGAACAAATGGTTGGGTTTGCCAAATCAAAAGAAGCTTTTTTAAGAAAATTCTTAGAATTACCTAGTGGGATTCCTTCAAAAGATACCCTTAACAGGGCTTTTTCTGCTATTGATAGTGAACAATTTGAGTCTTGTTTTGTTGACTGGGTCAACTCAATTGCAGATATAAGTAAAGGTCAAATAATTGCCATTGATGGCAAAACGATACGTGGTGCAAAATCATACGGAAAGAAATCATCCATTCATATGGTTAGTGCTTGGGCTTGTGAAAACAACCTTGTATTGGGGCAAGTAAAAACAGCTGAAAAGTCAAATGAGATTACTGCAATACCAGAATTATTAGACATTCTAAATGTTTCAGGAAACACCATTACTATTGATGCTATGGGAACTCAAAAAGAAATCGCTAAAAAAATAATCGATCAAGATGCCAATTATATTTTAGCAGTCAAAGCAAATCAACCTGAATTTCGATTTTATAAACCATTAGAAATATACACCAATGAGGATTTAGGACACGGAAGAATAGAAACTAGAACTTGTAGCGTAATCACAGATTTTCAGTTTATTGAGAATGAAAATGGATGGAAAAACTTAGCTAGTATCATAAAACTAGAAAGTACTCGTGAATTTAAAAATAGCGATAAAGCTACAGAAAAAGCTACCCGATATTACATTTCAAGTCTACAGAATGATGCAAATCAATTTCAATCCAAGATACGCTCACATTGGGCTGTGGAAAATAAACTGCATTGGACTCTTGATGTAGCTTTCTCTGAGGATGCTTCTAGAAAAAGAGCAGGTAATGCTGCTCAAAATTATTCCATTTTACTCAAAATAGCTCTAAACTTATTAAAAAATGAAGCTTCAAAAAAATTATCTATAAAGAGTAAAAGGCTTGAAGCTGGCTGGAATGATGACTATTTGTTGAAAATATTAAATTTAAAAGTATGATTTTGCCCTGGTATTTAGTAGGGGAATTTATATGTAGACTATATTTTTTGTAAATTTGCAAAATCTAAAAAAATTACAAAATGTCAAGATTTGAAATAAAGCTTCCAAAAATGGGTGAAAGTGTTGTAGAAGCAACCATAACCTCCTGGTTAAAAAATGTAGGAGATACTATTGAGATGGATGAAGCGATTGTTGAAATTGCTACAGATAAAGTAGATTCTGAAAT
>NZ_JASFZF010000080.1:0-12423 GCF_046055765.1 Lutibacter sp.
AAGGAGTGTGAAATACACTTCTTTATTTTTTTAATTTACTTTTTCTAAAGTAAAAAAGCTGAAACATTAATGTTTCAGCTTTTAAGTACCTCGAGCGGGAATCGAACCCGCACTCCCGAAAGAACTGGATTTTGAATCCAGCGCGTCTACCAGTTCCGCCATCGAGGCAAAATTGTAATTTGGAATGCAAATTTAAGAATTATTTTTTTCTAAATGATAAAAACTTCACTAAGTTATACTATAACCGTTTAAATAATTTTAAATTTGCACTCAACAAACAACAACACAAAAAAAATCAACTAATTAACACAACTAAAAAATGGAGAGTCCTTATCTAAAACCTAAAATTTTTGCTTGCTCACAAAGTAAAGAATTAGCTGAAAATATTGCCAAACTCTACGGCTCAAAACTTGGGAATGTAGTAGTAACCAGATTTAGTGATGGTGAATTTCAACCCGCTTTTGCAGAATCTGTTAGAGGTAGACGAGTTTTTATTATTGGATCTACATTTCCAAGTTCAGATAATTTAATGGAAATGTTATTAATGTTAGATGCTGCTAAAAGAGCTTCAGCTCGTCATATTACAGCTGTTATTCCGTATTTTGGTTGGGCAAGACAAGATAGAAAAGATAAACCTCGTGTAGCAATTGGAGCTAAATTAGTCGCAAACTTATTGCAAACTGCTGGTGCTACAAGAATTATGACAATGGATTTGCACGCAGATCAAATTCAAGGTTTTTTTGAAAAACCTGTTGATCATCTGTTTGCTTCAACAATTTTTTTACCATATATTCATCAATTAAAGTTAGAAAACTTAACAATTGCTTCACCTGATATGGGAGGTTCAAAGCGTGCGTATGCATATTCAAAATTTTTAGAAAGTGAAGTAGTAATTTGTTATAAACAACGTTTAAAAGCTAATATAATTTCCACAATGGAATTAATTGGTGATGTAAAAGATCGTCATGTTATTTTAGTTGACGATATGATTGACACAGGAGGAACACTTGCTAAAGCAGCAGATTTAATGATAGAAAAAGGAGCATTAAGTGTACGTGCAATTTGCACGCATCCAATACTTTCAGGAGAAGCCTACGAGCGTATTGAAAACTCTAAATTGTTAGAGTTAATAGTTTCTGATACAATCCCTTTAAAAAGAGAAAGTTCTAAAATAAAAGTTGTAACTTGCGCGCCTTTGTTTGCGGATGTTATGCATAAAGTACAAGATAACACTTCAATAAGCGGACAATTTTTAATGTAAATAATTAATAAATAGATAAATAAATGAAATCAATTACAATCTCAGGATCTCAAAGAGAAAGCGTGGGTAAAGTGTCAACTAAAGCCTTACGTAATGCTGGAAAGGTACCTTGCGTATTATACGGAGGGGATAAACCATTACACTTTTCAGCGGATGAAACTTCATTCAAAAAATTAGTGTATACAGCAAACGTTTATACTGCTACGATTGAAATAGAAGGAACTAAGTATCATGCAATTTTACAAGATATTCAGTTTCACCCTGTTACTGACAAAATTTTACACATTGATTTTTACCAATTATTTGATGATAAAATGGTAACTATGAATATTCCTGTAAGATTAGTTGGTAGTTCTCCAGGTGTTATAAATGGGGGTTCTTTAAGTTTTCCTATGCGTAAATTAAGTGTAAGAGCGTTACCTGCTGACTTGCCAGACTTTATTAATGCTGATATTTCTAAATTAAGAATTGGTACTAAATTAATAGTTTCTGAATTAGCAGATGATAGATTTTCTATCATACACCCAGAAAATTCTGTTGTTGTACAAGTTAGAACCGCTCGTGCAGCTATTGAAGAAGAAGAGGAAGAAGAAGGTGAAGAAGGAGCAACTGAAGAAGGAGCAACTGAAGAAGGAGCAACTGAAGAAACTGCTACAGAATAATCCATTCTTACATAAAACAATAATAAAAGCGTTGCTATTTGCAACGCTTTTTCTTTTAAAAAGAACAACAATCTTTTTATTACTTTTGCTAAATGCAATTGTTTCAGTTTATAAAACTTCAATTTAAATCTAAAAACAAAACTACAACAGCTAATTCTATGAAAAAATTCTTAATTGTTGGTTTAGGAAATATTGGTGAAAAATACAATAACACGCGCCATAACATTGGGTTTAAAATTTTAGATGAATTAGCTTCAAATGAAGAAATTAAGTTTGAAAGTGTAAAATTAGGAAGTATTGCTAAATTTAGGTTTAAAGGAAGAACATTTATTTTATTAAAACCCTCAACTTTTATGAATTTAAGTGGTAAATCTGTAAAATACTGGTTAACAAAAGAGAAAATTCCTTCAGAGAATTTATTGGTTATTTGCGATGATTTAAATTTAAATTTTGGCGCAATTAGGGTAAAAGCAAAAGGAAGTGATGGTGGCCATAATGGATTAAAAGATATCAACGGAATTTTACAAACTCAAAAATATGCTCGTTTTAGATTTGGTGTTGGTTCTGAATTTTCGAAAGGGCGTCAATCTAATTTTGTGCTAGGAGAATGGGATGACGATGAATATAAACTACTTCCTGAGCGATTAGAAACTTCGTGTAAATTAATAAAATCATTTGGCACTGCTGGTTTAAACAATACCATGAATACTTTTAACGGAACTTAATCAATTACTGATCTGAAGCATACCATTCGGCATTTGAAGTTCCAGTTTCTTGTAATTTTAAAGAGTGTAATTGGATAGTTTTAGGTAAATTATTTTTAATTTTCTCTGCAAAATCTATCAACATCATTTCACTAGTTGGTTGATAATCTACCAAAATAACATTATGGCCTCTTTTTTCTAATTCATTTGCTAATTCTATATGAGGTGTATTTTTATTAAATACGGTAGCGTGATCAAATTTATCAACTATTTCAGAAGCTACAATTTTTTTTAAATCTCCAAAATCTATAACCATTCCAAACTTTACATTGGTTGAATCACTTATTGGTGTTCCAATTACGGTAACAGATAGTTTGTAACTATGCCCATGCACATTTTTACATTTACCATCGTAACCATACAATGCATGACCAGTTTCAAAATAAAATTGTTTTGTTATTCTAATATTACTCATTTGTTTCTAACTAAATTAATCGTCTAAATCTTTTCTGTTTTTCGCTTTATAATATATAAAATATGCTACTAAAGCAAGAACTACAAATGGTATATAGGCGGCAATTGCAACTCCAATTTCATATCTATTATCAGGAGCATTCTTAATTTTTTCTTCAATATTTACTTGTTGTAAAACTGCTATAAAAGTTGCTAACATTTATTATTTCTTAAATTTTTGTAATGCTTTTTTTGTGAATTCAGAAAGGACTAATCTTCCGCTAATTTCAGCTCGTTCATCTAATAATATATCCCAATTCTGAGTACCTTCCCATAAAATTATTTTCATTTCTTTTAAAGCTTCAATATTGTACCTAGAAAGTTTATTGGCTAAAATATCAACTTCCAAATCAAGCTCTTTTATAGTTTCAAAAACTTTAGCATACAAACCTTTTCCTTTTGCCCAATAAGCATTTTGCCAACTTGTAGCATCTAAAGTAAGTTCACTTAAAGCAGCTAATCCTATTTTTCTTGTAACTACTGGTTCAATTACAAATGGACCTATACCAATTGTAAGTTCTGATAATTTTATGGAAGCTTGTTCTGTAGCGAAACAATAATCGCAAGCTGCAGCTAAACCAATACCGCCTCCAATAGCTTTTCCTTGAATACGTCCAATAATTAATTTTGAACAGTTTCTCATAGCATTTATTACATTGGCAAACCCTAAAAAGAATTGCTTTCCTTCTTTAATATTTGAAATAGCTACTAATTCATTCAATGAAGCACCAGCACAAAAAGTCTTTTCTCCTTCGCTTTTTAAAATAATAACATGAACATCATTATTGCAACTTAATTCATTTAGTGAAGCTGTTAATCTGCTCAACAACTCACTTGGAAAAGAATTGCTTGCTGGGTGGCTAAACTCAATAGTTGCAATCTTATTTTGAATATGTGTGTATAAACTTCCGTTACTCATAATGCGTAAAGTTACGCGTTTTTATGTAAATATTTTTGTCTAAATTTTACAATTAAAATTCCAGCTCTTAATACCATCCAAACAGTAAAAGCTATCCAAATAGCATATAACTTTAAATTGAAATAATCTCCAATTAAAAGTACGGGTAAAAATCCAAAAAAAGTAGCAATTAAAAGTAAATTTCTTAAGATAACTGCTTCCGCAAGTCCCTTAAAAATTCCATCAAAAACAAAGGCTACAGCATTAATTGGTTGCATAATTAATACAATCCAAAAAATACTATAAAAAGAATCTAATACTAGTATTTCCTTCGAAAAAAGAGCACCAATTGGATAATAAAAAAGAGCACAAATTACCACAAGTATTAGTGAAATAATTATTGAATATCTACTTAATTTGATACTCAATCTCCACATTTTCTTATAATTTTTTTCACCTAATAATTTACCTGAAACTATGTTTCCAACACTTGCATAACCATCAATAAAAAAGGCAAAAAATAACCAAATTTGAAAAGCAATTGTTTGTGCTGCAATATAATTATCTCCATATTTTGTAGCATACGAATTTGCTAAATACAAGGCAACATTTAAAGCGACTGCTCTTATAATTAAGTTAAAACTAATAGCTAATAAGTTTTTAATTTCTTTATTGAAAGGAAAAGTAAGTTTTAAACTAAATGGTGTTTTTTTTACTATTAAAACAAGCGCTAAAATAGCCATAACTGCTTGTGAAATTACACTTGCCCAAGCTGCACCTTTTACATTCATTGGATTGATAAAACCTTCAATTCCATAAACTAACGCAAAATCTAAACCGATGTTTAAAACAGCACCAACAATACTAATTACCATAGGCCAAAATGTATTTTGAAGTCCTCTAAAAACGCCAAATGATGAAAATACAAACAACGTTAATGGAAAACCTATAGCGCGAATTTTAAAATAGTCAACAGCGTAATTTAAAATAAGTCCATCTGCATTGTATAATTTAAAAATTTCATTGGCAAAAAATACGGTAGTCACATAAATTATGATACTTAAAAGTAAATTAATAGCAATAATTTGAGCGGGTAATGTGGCAATTTCATCTAATTTTTTTGCACCTAAATATTTGGAAATAGTAGCTGAAATTGCTGAACGTGTTTGAGCTAATATCCACACTAAGGCCGAAATAAATGAACCTGCAATACCAACTGCAGCTAATGCTTCAGTAGGATTTATTTGAATATTCCCAACAATGGCTGTGTCTGTAATTGAAAGTAGCGGCTCTGCAATTCCCGATATAATTGCCGGAATGGCTAATTTATTAATTCCTTTAAAAGTTATGTTTGATTTTTTATACATCTAAAACTTTTTCATAACAAAAAAATGGAAACTCACTTTGGTTTGGAAAATAAATTGTTTCTAGCTTCGTGTAATTACGTTTTTTATAAAAAATTTGATTTCTTTTATTCTTACTAAATGTATCTAGCCTAATTGATTTGTAGTTATTTTTAAATGCGTAATTTTCGGTAAAATCCATTAATTTTTGAGCAAATCCTTGTCCTTGAAAATTTGGGTGAATAGCTAAACGATGAATGTATAGATTTTTGTAATTTTTAGTTAACCACTTCACCTTTAGGTATTCTTTATCTTCAACTTCAGTTAATACAATTAATCCAACAATAATTTCATTTACTTGTAATTTCCATATTTGTTGCAATTCAATATCTTTCTTTAATATTTCTTTAGATGGATAGTTTTCATTCCATTGAAAAATATTATTTTCAATCATATATTTTGCATAACTTTTTGTAATTAAATATAATTGTTCTAAATCTAATATTGAAGCCTTTACAATCATTCTAACTGTTATTTCTGAAAAATAAAATCAATGCTATGTTTAACTGCTTTTTTTAAATAAATTGGCATTGTAGAATTTTTATAAGGTTGTGAACATCCTAAAGGGTGATTCATTTCTTCAATAAAAATAAGTTCACTCTTAGGATTCCATGCGTGCAAATTTTTAGCCTCAATTGGTAATACTACTTCATCCTTTTCCCCTTGAATAATTAAATGTGGAATTTTTAATTTCCCAACAGCATTTTTTATTGTTAAACGACTTTCATTTTCTTTAAAGTTTTGATAAAACTCATATAAGTGTGGCATTTTTTGATTTGTTCTTGAATTCAAAATATATGAAATACCTTGTTTTTTCCAAGCTATTAACTGTTCTCCTTTTGGAAACCTAGCTCCAAAATCTGAAACTCCAGCCCAAGAAATAAGCTTCGTTATTTTTTTATTTTCTGATGCTTTAATTGTTGCTATTCCACCTCCTCGTGAGTGTCCAATTAATATTATATTTTCTGTATTAATTTCATTTTTATAATCTGGGTTATTTAACACCCATTCAACAACATCATCTAAATCATTTAATTCTTTAATAAAGTTATTTTGACCAAAAGCTTCTAAATCAGGAAAATCAATTGGGTTTTCAATGGTGCCTCCATTATGAGAAAAATTAAACTTTACAAAAAAAAATGACTTTTTAGCAAAAAATTTTGCTGCTAAATTCCAAGCTCCCCAGTCTTTGTAGCCTTTATAACCATGGCAAAATATAACAATTGGCTTTTTTATATTATTTTTTATAAAAAATACATCTGTCACAATTGGTTTTGAATGACACGTACTTTTTACTATTTCGTTTTTAATTATTCGCATAAATTTTATTTAAAATGGTAAGTTTATATTTTCTATAAATGGTTTTTTCACATCTAAAATTTCACGTATTAAATTTTTAATTTCAAGCATAAAATCTTGTATTCTTTCCTTAGAAACTTCATTATCTACTCCTCTATATTTATCAGAAAAGTTCATTTTTAAAAATCCCGAATTTAAATTTTTAAATGAAATAACACCACTTTCTAACGGTAAAATTACTTTTTTAATTTTTGATGAGTATAGGTAGGAATACAACATAACTTGCATTGCTTTTGTGTATTTATAATCATCTTTCATCACGGTAAAATCTACCATTTTTAATTGCTTAGCTTCAACTTTACCTGTTTTATAATCAATAATTCTAGTAACACCATCTAATTCATCAATTCTGTCAACAATTCCATGTATTCTTATAGGAAATTTAACATCTTCAATTTTTATTTCAGCTGCTAATTTTTCTTCTAAAGCTATAATTTTTAATTGTTTATTTTGTGTTAGTAATTTCAGTTCTTGCATTAAAAAACGATTAATGTGGTTTTTACTAACCTCAAAAATTAACTTATTTTTACCCGTTTCTATATTACCTTTTAGATAGTGTTTTTCAAAATATTTTATAAGCAACGTATTGCATTTTTTTTGCATTTCAACAATACTCTCTTTCTTTAAAAATTTTCCAACATAAGGTTTGTATAAATCTTCTAGAACATCATGTATTACGGAGCCCATTGTATTTGCAGCAATGGTTTCCTCAACTTCATTATCATCTTTTATACCTAACACTTTTTGTTCATAAAAAGAAATTGGATTATAAATATACGTTGTTAATGCTGATGGCGAAATTCCTTTAATAAACACTTCTTTTAATTTTTCTAAAACTATTGGAGTTTTTTCAATTTGAAGTAAAGAAACCTCTGAGTGTTGAACTTTAGGACTAATAATTGTTTTTGTAATGTTTGGATTATTAATTTCAATCTGTGTCAAAAATCTACTCTTTTCTCCTGATCCATAACTATCTGATTCTGTATTATAAATTAGAAATATATTTTTTGATCGCTGTAATAATCGTTGAAAATGATAGGAAAAAATTGCATCTTTTTCTTGATGGGTTGGTAGTTCAAAATGTTTTTTTACATCAAAAGGTATAAATGAAAAATCGTTCTTTCCAGCTGGTAAAATTCCTTCATTAACCGATGTTATAATTACGGTTTCAAAATCTAAAACTCTAGTTTCTAGCATTCCCATTAATTGTAAACCTTTCAATGGTTCACCTTGAAAAGATAGCTTTTCATTTTGTAAAATTTGTTTATAAAATAAGGTAAGCGTTTTTAAATTTGTAATATGTTTATACTTTAAATTTAATGTTTCTAATTGCTGAAAAATAGTATAAAAACGAAATAAATATTCTTTTTCAATTCCAACAGTAAATTCTTTTAATTTACTTATTAAAGTAGTGCATTGTTTAATAATAACATTCATATCTGTTGAAAATTCAAACAATGAAAACAATAATGAAAGTTCTTTTACTTCTTCAGAAGAAATAGATTTTTTAAATGTTTTTACACTTAAAAATATACTATTCTCACTTTTTATTTTATTGCTGATTTTTTGAAGAATTTCAGCATATAATTTATTTAAAAAAGGATCATTTAAAACATTTAAAACATCTTTATAATAAAACTCGTGATTATTAACTTTATTAAATTTTTGTTGATTTAAATGTAATTTAAATAGCTTATCAAACAAATTTGCTATTGGAATATCTTTTAATGCATATCCCATAGTAATATTAATATTTTTTACATTATTTGGAAGAGAATTTAACGTAAGGTTAAGTAAATTTTCGTCAGCTAATACCAAGGCTGTTTTGTTAAAATTTTTTAATTTAGAAATGATTTCTCCCGTATATTTTATTTGCGTGTTATTTTTCGGCGCACCTATTAAATTTATATTTTTATTTAATAAATTTTCATTATCTACCCATAAAAGAGGGTTCTTTTTATAGTAAACCCATTCGCTCTTATATTTTCTTAAAAAAACACCTGCTTCATTAGAACTGCTTAATATAGTTTCATTTACATCCCAATAAGCTGAAGCTATGTTATTGTTTAATAATTCTTGAAAAATATATTCTTCAGCTTTATTAAGCGCATTAAACCCAACAAACACAATATGATTATCTATATTATTTTTTATGTAAAATTCTAAATTTTTTGTTGCTTCTTTATAAATAAAACCCTGATACCCAAATTTGTTACTTTTAAGGCTTTTGTTAAGCTCATTATATAAAATATGTAAATACTCGAAAAATTGTAAGTAATTAATTGCTAATTGGCTAGGTTTTTTATCTTGAAACCATTCTTCTAAACGTTTGACATCTCTTAAACTTGTAAAAAAATATTCCGAGTTTACTAAATAGCTGTCAATTTCATTAAAATCATGTAATGCGATTGTTGCCCATTGCGAAAAAGCATCAAAAGACTCTATATTTTCTTTTGGTATATTTTGTTTATAAACGCTATAAAATTCGAAAAGTAGTTGTGTGTTATTAATTAAATTAATATCGCTAATTTCTTGAATATAATTTTCAATACTAATAATTTTAGGTAAAAAAGATGCTGTTGGTAATTGCTTTAAAATTTCTTCTTTTAAAAAAACACAAGAACGCTGACTAGGAAGTACAAATATTAAATTTTTATACTTTTTTTGTTTCTTAAATATATCTTTAACAACTCTTGAAATAAATGAATTCATATAACTTTTTTAATTCTATAAAAATAAAAAAACCATTCACAAATGAATGGTTTTTTATAATTAAAATATCTTAGTCTAATAATCTAAAATTATTGACTTAAAATTAAACTAGTTTAGTTAACTAATTTCACTTCAACTCTTCTGTTTTGAGATCTACCAGATCTTGTATTATTAGAAGCTATTGGCATATCTTCACCAAATCCTTTAGCAGTTAAATTACTAGCAGAAACACCTTTAGAAACTAAATAATCTTTTACTGCATTTGCTCTACTCTCAGATAATTCTTGGTTACGTGCTTTACTTCCTGTACTATCAGTATGACCTGAAATGCTAAATTTAGCAGTTGAGTATTTAGTCATAATTCCAGAAGCCAAATCTAACTTAGACATGGTTTCAGTTTTAAATGAATTTTTACCTGAATCAAAATAAACAGTTTTAAATAACTCTTCTAATTTAGCTACTTCAACTTGAGTAATTTGTGGACAACCATTGTTAGATGCAGGACCTGCTTCATTTACACAATTATCATCTTTATCTAAAACGCCATCACTATCAGTATCTGGCCAAGGACATCCTTTATTTTCAATTGGACCAGCAACTTGTGGACAACTATCATTTTTATCTACAACACCATCTCCATCTGTATCAGGACAACCATTATTTGCTTTTGTTCCTTTAGCATTTGGACAAGCATCATCTTTATCTGCAATTCCATCTTCATCAGCATCTGGACAACCATTTAATGCTGCTAAACCTGCAGTATTAGGACAGTCATCTTTAGAATCAATTACACCATCACTATCTGAATCTGGACAACCTTTGAATTCAGCTAAACCGAATACTTCTGGACAAGCATCAAATTTATCATATACACCATCACCATCTGTATCGTTTCCACCAAATTTAAATACTACACCTATAGAATGTTGAAAATGTTGTACAATACTACTTTCAAAAGAATGTTTGTATTTTGATTCAAGATTCATTCCTAAATTATCTGAGAACCAAAAGTTGATTCCTAAACCTGCATTAAAAGTACTTGTTCCTAAATTATCTAGCCAAGTGTAACCACCTCCAACAGATGCATAAGGATTAAACCAAGATGTATCTCCAATTACTTTATTAAGATCATACTTTAAAGCTCCGTCTAAGCCGTAGTAAGACATTTCACTTGTTGTGTTATCTCCTACTTTAGTTATTTTGTTTAACGATCCGGCAGCTTCGAAACTAAAACCGTCTGCTAAATATCTACTTACAGTAAATTTGCTAACTGAAGGAAGAATGTTGTAATGATCTGTTGTATTAATAAATTCATCAAACCAAGCTCCATGACCTTCAAGGCCTGCATTTGTTGGGTAAAAATCTACCGCATTTACAGCTATACCTACTGCCCAAGGATTATTTTCATCTTGTGCATTTACATTGCTGAAACCAGTAATTAGTAATAAAGCCAATAAGGCTACATTTAAATGTTTCATTTTTAAAAATTTTAATTTAATGTTCTTTTTTGCAAAAATAAGCGCTCTAGCCTAAATTCATCAACAAAAATACAAAATTATCTTAGATTTATTGTCTTTTATATTTTTATACCTTCCATTTTTGGATTCTAAAGTAAAATATCAATAAAAAAAGCCAACTTGTAAGTTGGCTTTTTTTATTGAAATACTGAATTTTAATTACTTAATTTCTTTAATTTCAACTCTTCTATTATTTAATCTTCCTGCTTTTGTAGCATTCGTATCAATTGGTGTTGATTCTCCAAAACCTTTAGTTGATAATCTAGCTGCATCTACACCTTTACTTATTAAATATTCTTTAACTGCATTGGCTCTAGCATTTGATAAAGTCATATTCCTAGCTTCTGAACCTGTACTATCTGTATGACCATCTACTGCAAATTTAAACTGTAAAGCATAATCTTGGTTTAAAAGAACTGCTACTTCATCTAAAATCTCAATTACACCTGGTTTAAACGAGAATTTCCCTGTGTCAAAATTAATTCCTTTTGATGCTTCATCCACTGTTTTTTGATCTATGAAATTGTCTGGACAACCATCGTTAGAGGCTGGTCCTGGAACTGTAATACATTTATCTAAAATATCAATTACACCATCACCATCATTATCAATATAAGGACAACCACTATTAGGTTCTGGTCCAAATACATCTGGACACTTATCTTCTGCATCTGTCACACCATCACCATCTTTATCTGGACAACCATTAAGCTCTACTAAACCTGGAATCTCAGGACAAGCGTCTTCTCTATCTTCTACTCCATCTCCATCTGTGTCAGGACAACCATTAAATTCTAATAACCCTGCTACTTCTCCACACTCATCACAACAATCTTTAACACCATCATCATCTGCATCATTATCTGGACATCCATTAAATTCAGCTAAACCAGCAATTCTAGGACACGCATCATCTCTATCTCTAATTCCATCCCCATCAGTATCAGAATTACCAAATCTCCAAGCTAAACCAATTGAATGTTGATACATTTCAAAATCAATTGGAGTATTCACTTTTCTATATTCACTTCTAATAGTCATTCCAATATTATCATTAAACCAAGCATTAAACCCTAAACCTAATTTAAATCCTAAACCATCTTCACTAGCTAAAAAATTTTGTCCTATACCTGTATATAAAAATGGGTCAAACCATTTTGTATCTCCAAATGCATTATTTAAATCATATCTTACATTCATATCTATAGCAAAAAATGTAGCTTCAGCACCAGTACCCCAAGGTCTATTAACTTTATTACCTGAAGCTGCAAGCTCTAAGCTAAATCCTTTTCCAATATATCTTCCTAAAGAAGCATAAGGTAAAAATTCTCCTGAATCTCCATCTTTAATATCAATGTAATTTGCTCCAAAAGTTGTCATCCAAGGATTTCCTT
>NZ_JASFZF010000081.1:0-33836 GCF_046055765.1 Lutibacter sp.
TATCTTATTAATTACTGTAAAAGAGCGTACAAAAGAAATTGGAATTAGGAGAGCTTTAGGAGCAAAACCTTGGGAAATTAAACGTCAAATTATTTTAGAGTCGGTATTTTTAACAAGTATTGCTGGTGCTTTAGGTATTATTTTTGGAGGTTTAGTACTAATGATAATAGATGCATTATTTGGAAAAGGAGAAGAATCTGCATTATTAAATCCAACAGTAGATATACCCGTAATTTTAATTGCTGCTGCAACCTTAATAGTTTTAGGTACATTAATAGGGTTAATTCCTGCACATACAGCTGTAAGTATAAGACCAATAGAAGCATTAAGAGAAGAATAAAAATTAAAAGAAAAATTAAAAGAAAAAATAAACTGAAAATCAACACTAATGAAAAAAACATTAATTTTTGGATCAATAGGAGTAGCATTAATAGCTGTTTTACTATGGTTTGGAGCAAAGAATAGTAAATCTCCAATTCAATATGAAACAGAGAAACCATTTAAAACTAATATTGTTAGAAAAACGGTAGCAACTGGTAAAGTTGTTCCATTAGAAGAAGCCGAAATTAAGCCTAAAGTTTCTGGAATTATTGAGAAAATTTATGTAGAGGAAGGAGCCCATGTAAATATAGGCGATTTAATTGCCACAATTAGAGTAGTTCCTAATGTACAATCGCTAAATAGCGCTCAAGGAAATGTGAAAAATGCGCAATTGCGTTATGATAATTCTAAAATATTATATGACAGAAATAAAGGTCTTTTTGAAAAAGGTGTAATTTCTCGTCAAGAATTTGAAACTGCTGAATTAAATTTTAACAGTGCAAAACAAGATTTAAATAACTCAAGAAATAATTTACAAATTATTCAAAAAGGTTCAGCCGCAGGGATGGGAAAAACGGCAAATACATTTGTGAAGGCTGAAATTTCTGGAACTATTTTAGAAATACCTGTGCGTAAAGGAAACCAAGTAATTGAAAGCAATACCTTTAATGCAGGTACAACCATTGCAATAATTGCCGATATGACAAAAATGATTTTTGAAGGAAAAGTAGATGAAGCCGAAGTTGGTAAAATAAAAAATGGTACTATTTTAGAAATTTCGTTAGGAGCCATTGAAAAGAAAAAATATACAGCAAAATTAAACTTTATTGCTCCAAAAGGAACCGAAGAAAATGGAGCTGTTCAATTTAAAATTAAGGGAGATATTACTTTAGATGATGAATTTTTTGTAAGAGCAGGTTATAGTGCAAATGCTGATATAGTTTTAGAAAAAAAAGATAGTGTCCTTTCAATTAAAGAAGCGCTATTACAATTTGATAAAAAAACAGAGATACCTTATGTAGAAGTTAAAATAGGAGATCAGGAATTTGAAAAGCGAGATGTTGAGTTAGGTATTTCAGATGGTATAAATGTTGAAATTCTTTCGGGAGTTACTATAGAAGATGAAATTAAAATTTGGAATAAAACTTCTAAAAGTGACGATGAAGAAAATAATAATAATGGTAGAAGAAGAAGAAATTAACATTTAATAAAAATTTATGAGCGTTTTAATTTATTTTAAAACGCTTTTTTTATATCTTTATACTGCAACAAAAATACTTATTGAAATTATTTAGAAATCAAAAAAAATTATGACTTTTGTCAGTATAAAATTAGCGTAAAAATAAGAACTTTATAGTATAAATTTAAAAACGGAAACAGGATATGGAAAGTCAGTTAGTAGTCTTAAGTGATCTCAATTTTAACTTAGATGTTTGGAAAAGAGAGTTGAAGTTTCAGGAAAGTGAAATGGATTATTTTGAAGAAAAATTAGAACATATTGCAATACGTAACCTTGGAAGCGAAGTTATGGTTCAATTAGAAGGTTTTCAAAATAAAATAATTCGGGAACGTGAGGTTATGGGGCATTTAAGACATAAGATTAGAATGAAAAAGAGAGAATTAGCACAATCAAAATTTGAAAATAATGTTGAAGTTGCATTTCAAGAAAAACAAATAATGTTAAAAGATGAAATGGCAACATTTGTAAAAATGCATTATCAGTTGAAAGAAAAGATGATGGATTTTTTCTTAAAGTTTCTATAAAAAATAGAGCCGCAATTTGCGGCTCTATTTTTTTTATTTAAATTGTTTAGAAATAATTTCTGCTTTTCTGGATTCAGAATAATCATAAAAGCCTTCACCAGATTTTATTCCAAGCTTACCAGCTTGTACCATATTTACCAATAAAGGGCAAGGTGCGTATTTTGGATTTTTAAACCCATCGTACATTACGTTTAAAATTGATAAACATACATCTAAACCAATAAAATCAGCTAATTGAAAAGGTCCCATAGGATGCGCCATACCTAATTTCATTACGGTATCAATTTCATAAACACCAGCAACACCATTATATAAAGTTTCAATGGCTTCATTTAGCATTGGCATTAAAATACGGTTGGCTACAAAACCAGGGTAATCATTTACTTCAACAGGAACTTTTTTTAAGTTTTTAGAAAGTTCCATAATGGTTGCTGTTACTTGGTTAGAAGTATTATAACCTCTAATAATTTCAACCAATTTCATAATTGGAACAGGATTCATAAAATGCATTCCAATTACTTTATCGGGGCGATTTGTTACTGATGCAATTTTTGTAATTGAAATAGATGATGTGTTTGATGCTAAAATTGCATTTGTAGGAGCATCAGCATCAATTTGTTTAAAAATTTTAAGTTTTAAATCAACATTTTCTGTAGCAGCTTCAACAACTAAATCTGCATTTTTTACACCTTCAGAAATTGAAGTAAAAGTTTTAATATTATTTAAAGTTTGTAATTTATTGTCTTCTGTAATACGCTCTTTAGTAATTAAACGATCTAAATTTTTTGTAATAGTTGCTAAACCTTTGTTTAAAGCATCTTCAGAAATATCAATTAAATTAACGTTGTAATTGCTTTGGGCAAATACATGAGCTATTCCATTTCCCATTGTACCAGCACCAATAACGGCTATATTTTTCATAATTTATGGTTATAATGTTAATTTTCCTTTTAAATATGTAACTGCCTGTCCGCTCATTTTAACACGTTCATTTAAATATTCACATTTTAAAATACCTTTGCGTTTTGAAAGTTGAATTGTATTTAACTTCTTTTTATTTAATTTTTTAGCCCAGAACGGAATTAGTAAAGTATGAGCTGACCCAGTTACTGGATCTTCATTAATGCCAATTTTTGGAGCAAAAAATCTTGAAACAAAATCTACTGTTTTTCCTTTTGAAGTAACAATAATTCCATTTGATTCCAATTCAGAAAGTAAACTAAAATTAGGTTTTAAGTTTGAAATAATTTCTTCATTTTCAAGCTCAACTAAGAGTTTCCAAGTTCCTTGGTAGCATTTTAAAATTGTAGTGTTTAATGCTTTCTCTAAAATAGAAGGTATTTTAACTTCTTTAATTTCTTCCGAAGGGAAATTTAAGGTATACCAATCTTCATTTTTAGTAACTATTAATTTTCCACTTTTTGAGTTAAATTCTAATGTTTTTTTATCAAAGTTCAATTCAGTAAAAATAATATGAGCTGCTGCTAATGTTGCGTGACCACATAAATCTATTTCACAAGTAGGAGTAAACCACTTAATTTCGAAAATGTTGTTTTCTTTTACAAAGAAAACAGTTTCGGATAAATTATTTTCCTCTGCAATAGATTGCATTAAATCTTCTGAAATCCATTTTTTTAAAGGAATAACTGCAGCAGGATTTCCTTTAAATAATTGATTGTTAAAAGCATCTACTTGATAAATAGTCATTTTAAAAATCGTTAATAATTTGATGGGCTACCCTCAATGCTTCGGTACCTTGTTGTAAAGTTACAATTGGTTTGGTATTATTGGTAATTGCATCAGCAAATGTTTCTAATTCATCTAAAATAGCATTATTAGCTTCAATAGTAGGGTTTTCAAAATAGATTTGTTTTTTAATACCTTCAGCATTTTGTAAAATCATATCAAAATCACCTGGTTTTTTAGGGGCATCTTTCATTCTAACAACTTCTGTTGCTTTTTCGAAAAAATCTACAGCGATGTATGCATCTTTTTGAAAAAATCTAGATTTACGCATGTTTTTCAATGAAATTCTGCTTGCAGTTAAATTAGCAACACATCCATTTTCAAATTCAATACGAGCGTTTGCAATATCAGGTGTATCGCTAATTACAGAAACTCCACTTGCATTTATACTTTTTACTTTTGAATTAACAACACTTAAAATAATATCAATATCGTGTATCATTAAATCTAAAACTACAGGAACATCAGTTCCTCTAGGGTTAAATTCCGCCAAACGATGTGTTTCAATAAACATTGGATTAGTGATAGAATCTTTAACCGCTGTAAAAGCAGGATTAAAACGTTCTACATGACCCACTTGGCCTTTTACTTGGTTTTTTTTTGAAAGCTCAATTAAAGTATCTGCTTCTTCAACTGTTTTTGTAATTGGTTTTTCAATAAAAATATGTTTTCCTTTTTCAATAGCTTCTTTGGCACAATCAAAATGTGAAAGGGTAGGAGTTACAATGTCTACAACATCAACAGCATCAATTAATTCTTGTATAGAATCAAAAGTTTTGTACCCAAATTCTGCTGAAACTTTTTCGGCATTTTCTTTTATTGGATCGTAGAAGCCTATTAAATTGTATTTTGTAGATTGATTTAATAATTTTAAATGAATTTTACCAAGATGTCCGGCACCTAAAACTCCTGCTTTTAGCATCATAAGAATATTTTTTTTTAGATACACAAAAGTAAGCATCTTTAAGCATTTATTCCTATTTTTAGTAACTCAAATTTTAATAATTAGTGAAGGATACACACAAACATCAAGGTCTTAGAAATCAATTAGTAAAAACTATTGAAGAGAAAGGTATTCGTAATAAAAATGTGTTAAAAGCAATTGCTACAGTTCCTCGTCATTTATTTATGGATTCTGGGTTTGTAGATTTTGCTTACCAAGATAAAGCGTTTCCAATTGCTGCAGAACAAACAATTTCACAGCCTTATACGGTAGCTTTTCAAACGGAGTTATTAGAGGTAAAGCCAAATGATTCTATTTTAGAAATAGGTACAGGCTCGGGGTATCAAACTGCAGTTTTAATTGAAATGGGAGCAAAAGTTTATACAATTGAGCGTCAAAAAGAATTGTTTAAAAAAACAATCTTGTTTTTACCTAAAATTGGTTATAAATCAAAAAAAATGCTATTTGGTGATGGCTATAAAGGTTTACCAGAAAATGCACCTTTTGATGGAATTATTGTAACTGCAGGTGCACCATTTTTACCAAAAGCACTTTTAAGTCAGTTAAAAATAGGAGGTAGGCTTGTTATTCCAATTGGAGATACTGTACAAACTATGACTTTATACATTAGAACAAGCGAAAAAAATTTTGAAAAGCATGAATTAGGTACATTTAGATTTGTGCCAATGTTGAAGAAAAGAAATTAGGATTCTAATGTCTTATTTTTCAATTTTATACCAATATTGAGTTTTCCCTATAAATGCAATACCAATATAACCTCTAACTTTTAATTTGTTATTATTTTCTAAAGTAATATAGCATTTATATTCTTTTCCAGTTTTTGGATCTAAAATTTTAGCACCATTCCATTCATCTCCATCTTCAATTAAACCATTAATAATTTGCAATCCTTTTATTGGTTTATTTTTATTTGAGCCTTTACATTTTTCACAAACCTTATTTTCTTTTTCTTTCTCTAAGATTATTAAAACTTTAGCAAATGCTTTTCCACTAACTTCGTAAATTTCAACAATTGACTTTTCTTTTCCAGTTTCATCGTCAATAGTTTTCCATTTTCCAAAAATAGATTGAGAATAACTATTAAAACTTACAAGAAGTAGTATTAAATGAAAGAAAATTTTATGCATAAAAGTTAATCGTATTTTGCATCAAATTGCCCATTCCATTTATCTTGAACTTTTAATACTTGCTCAATTACATCGCGCACGCAACCAGCGCCTCCTTTTTTATGAGAAATATAAGTTGCTATTTCTTGTATTTCAGGAGCTGCATCTTTTGGGCAACAAGGTAAACCAACTTTTTTCATTACTGGATAGTCAGGAATATCATCTCCCATATACAAAATGTGTTCTGGTTGTATATTATGAAGTTTTATAAATTCATTAAATTGAATCATTTTATTTTGTGCACCTAAGTAAACATTCGTAATTCCTAAAACTTTAAACCGTTTTCTAACAGCTTCATTTGTTCCTCCAGAAATTATACAAACGTTATATCCAGCTTTTACAGCAGTTTTAAGCGCATACCCATCTTTAATATTCATATTTCTTACCATTTCTCCACCAGGGAAAATTGTAACTACTCCATTTGTAAGTACGCCATCAACATCAAAAATAAATGTGGTGATTTTTGGCATTATTTCTTTATAACTTTTTTCCATAAGTTTGAATGATAGATTGGGTTAGCAATGTATAAATTTCTTGTTGATTTTTCGTTAAAATATCTAAATGATCTTTAATGGTAGTAGTGTCGTTTCGTTTTGCCGGACCTGTTTGTGCAACAGAAGGTTTTAAAGTTTTAATTTTTTCTGAAGTTTCCTTAATTAGTGGTTGCAAAATTTCAAAAGGAATATTGTTTTTGTCACAAATATCATTACCAATATGGTATAAATGATTCACAAAATTATTTACAAAAACTGCAGCAACATGTAGGCTTTTACGCTGGTTAGAATTGATATGATATACTTTTTTAGATATTGATTTTGCTAAAGTTTCAAGTAATTCTAAATCCTTTTTAGTTGAAGCTTCAATACAAATTGGTATTTCTGAAAAATGAATGTTTTTAGCTGTAGAAAAAGTTTGTAGTGGATAAAAAACACCTTTGTTAGAAATTGATTTAATTTCAGTTATATTAACACTTCCAGATGTATGAACAACTAATTTATTTTTGAAATCTAGTTTTTTTGACAGCGGAGCTATAGCGTTATCTGAGACCGAAATTATATAAATATCGACATCTTTTAACTCTTTTAACTTGTTAGTAATTGAAATTTGTTTTTCTAAGTATTTTATATTTTTAATAGTTCTGTTGTAAACTTGAACTAAGTTAACAGATGTATTTTTTAACAATTGATTTGTTAAATGAAATGCTACATTACCACCGCCAAGTATTACAACTTTTATCATAGTACGAAGATACTTGAATTGCGTAATAAAAAAAAAGACTATCTAAAAAGTTAGTAAAATCATCATTCTTAGCTTGACTGGGAATCTCACCATGCTAATTTTTAGCAATTATGAGAACCTGAATCAAGTTCAGGATGACGTAAGTTTTACTTTTTAGATAGCCTCTTTTAACTATATATTTAAAATTTACATATTCTCTCTAATTGCAGCTTGCGCAGCAGCTAAACGTGCAATAGGTACTCTAAATGGAGAACAACTTACGTAATCCATACCAACTCTATGGCAAAATTCTACTGAACTTGGTTCGCCACCGTGCTCACCACAAATACCTACTTTTAGATTTGGATTTGTAGAACGACCTTTTGTAGTTCCCATTTCAACTAATTGTCCAATTCCTTCTTGATCCAATACTTGGAAAGGATCGGCTTTTAAAATACCTTTTTCAAGATAGATTGGTAAAAATTTACCTGCATCATCACGAGAATATCCGAATCCCATTTGAGTTAAGTCATTTGTACCAAAAGAGAAAAATTCAGCATGTTTTGCAATTTCGTCAGCAGTTAAACAAGCACGAGGAATTTCAATCATTGTACCAACTAAATAATCTATTCTATCTCCTTTTTCTGCAAATACTTTTTCTGCAATGTCTCTTACAATTTCTTCTTGTAATTCAAATTCTTTAACAGTTCCAATAAGTGGAATCATTATTTCAGGGAAAGTTTTAACACCTTCAGCTTTTAATTCCATGGCAGCTTCAATAATTGCTCTAGCTTGCATTTCGGTAATTTCAGGATATGTATTTCCTAATCTACAACCTCTATGACCCAACATAGGGTTAAATTCATGTAAATCGCTTACTTTTTGTTTGATTGCTTCAACAGTAATTCCCATTTCAGCAGCCATTTCTTTTTGATTTTCTTCTTCGTGAGGAACAAATTCATGTAATGGTGGATCTAATAAACGAACTGTTACTGGTAGCCCAGCCATTGCTGCAAATACACTTTTAAAATCTTTACGTTGAATAGGTAATAATTTATCTAATGCTTCTCTTCTTCCAGCTTCATCTTCAGCTAAAATCATTTCACGCATACGAACTAAACGTTCTCCTTCAAAGAACATATGTTCTGTTCTACAAAGTCCAATACCTTCAGCTCCAAATTCAACAGCTACTTTACATTCTCTTTCAGTTTCAGCGTTTGTTCTAACACCTAAGGTTCTGTATTTATCTGCCAATTTCATAATGTTACCAAAGTCACCACTTAATTCAGCATCAGTAGTTCCAATTTTACCATCATATACTTCACCAGTTGAACCATTTAAAGAAATCCAGTCACCTTCTCTAAATTCTTGACCATCTATGGTCATTACTCTAGTTTTATAGTTGACTTGAACAGTTCCTGCTCCAGAAACACAACATTTACCCATCCCACGAGCAACAACAGCAGCATGAGAGGTCATTCCTCCACGAGCAGTTAAAATTCCTTTAGCAATGTTCATTCCTTCTAAATCTTCAGGGGAAGTTTCTATACGCACAAGAATTGATACTGGATATTTATTTGCCTCGTCAGCAAAGAAAACAACTTGCCCGGTTGCAGCACCAGGAGAAGCAGGTAAGCCTTTAGCTAAAACTTTAGCAGCTTTTATTGCTTCACCATCAAAAACAGGGTGTAAAAGTTCATCTAGTTTAGCAGGCTCTTGCATCATAATTGCTTTTTTCTCATCAATTCTTTCTTCAGAAAGCAAGTCCATTGCAATTTTTACCATTGCAGCAGCAGTACGTTTACCATTACGAGTTTGTAACATCCAAAGTTTACCATCTTGAATGGTGAACTCTAAATCTTGCATATCATTATAATGTCTATCAAGAATAGCTTGAGTTTCGTGTAATTCTTTATAAATTACAGGCATAAGCTCTTCTAATGAAGGGAATTTAGTTTTTCTATCTTCTTCAGTTACATCAGCTAAAATAGCCCATCTTTTTGATCCTTCTAATGTAATTTGTTGTGGAGTTCTAACACCTGCAACAACATCTTCACCTTGTGCGTTGATTAAATACTCACCATTAAAAATATTTTCACCAGTTGCAGCATCTCTTGTAAAAGCAACACCTGTACCTGAGTTATCACCCATATTTCCATATACCATTGCTTGAACATTTACAGCAGTTCCCCATTCTTCAGGGATTTGGTTCATGCCTCTATAATAGATAGCTCTTGGATTCATCCAACTATCAAACACCGCTGTGATACTTCCCCAAAGTTGTTCCCAAGGATCTTCTGGAAAAGGTTTTCCTGTTTGTTTAGAACAAGCTGCTTTAAAATGGGCAACCATTTGTTTTAAATCTTCTACATCTAGATCTGTATCTAAAGCAACACCTTTTGCTTTTTTAGCATTATCTATAATTTCTTCAAATGGATCGTGATCTTCTTTTGAAATTGCTCCAACACCTAATACTACACCACCAAACATTTGTACAAAACGTCTGTATGAATCCCAAGCAAAACGAGCATTTCCAGTTTTTGCAATTAAACCTTCAATAGAATTATCATTCATACCAAGATTTAAAACTGTATCCATCATTCCTGGCATAGAAACTCTTGCTCCAGAACGAACTGAAAGTAAACAAGGATTTTCATTGCTACCAAATTTTGTTCCCATAAGATTTTCAACATTGGCAACAGCAGCTTCAACTTCATTTTTTAATAATGCTACTACTTGGTCTTTTCCTAATTTATTATATTCTGTGCAAACATCTGTAGTAATTGTAAAACCAGGAGGAACAGGAATTCCAATTGCACTCATTTCAGCTAAATTGGCTCCTTTACCACCTAATAGGTTTTTCATAGTAGTATTTCCATCAGCTGTTTTGCCTCCAAATTTATATACTCTTGTTTTGTCTGTTTGTTGCATCTCCATGGTTTATTTAACTTTTAGTTATATGTTAATTTTTTTAATTATTAAGGGCACAAATTTAAAGATTTTACTTCGATATTCGTATGATTTATATCATTGATTTTAAGCACGAAAACGTTTTAGTTTTAAAAATTTAGCTTTAAAATGTTAACTTAAAGGAAGTAGTATCTAAATAATTTTATTTTTTATTGTTTTATTTTAAAATTCAGTATTCAGAAGATCGCCTGTAAGTTGCAACAATTTTAATTCGGTATTTTTGGCATCGTACTTTGCTGAATTTAGATTTGATTGTGCATTTAAAAGATTTACTTGTGCTTGCCTAAATTCAATGGATGTAATTTGCCCTAATTTAAATTGTTCTTCTGTTCTAGAGAAATTTCGTTTGTTGGTTTCTACATTTTTTTCTTGTGTTTGAAATATAAATAATTTAGTTTTATATTCTTCCCAAGCATTATTAAAATCACGTGTTATTTCTAGTTCTTTTTGCTGTTTAGATAATTGTTGTATATCATAATTAATTTTTGCATTTTGAATTTGAGTTCTAGTACGACCACTATTAAATAAATCCCATTTAAAGTTAAAACCTGTTGATAAACCTGTATTTGTTGATTCAAGTAAAAAAGAAGCCGAGTTATTGTTACTCTTAGACCAACCATATGTGGTAGTTAAACCAATAGTTGGTAAATACCCAGATTTATTTGCTTTAAGTTGAAAACTACTTATTTCTATGCCTCTTTGAATTTGAAGTAAGCTTACATTGTTAGTTTTTACTTGTCCAAATAACTCTTGTTTGTTTAATTTTGTTAGGAAATTTACTTGTGTATCCACATAAAAATTTGGATTTTCTTTTTTTCCTAAGACAACATACAAATCTCGTTTAGCATTTAATAATAATTGGTTGGTGTTTAGTAAAGCAATGCTATCATTATTAACATCAACTTCGGCGTTTAGAATAAATAATTTAGTATTTTGTCCATATTCAAATTGATAGTTTACTCTTGTTAAGCGATCTTTAGAAATTTTTAGACTTTGAGTTAAGAGTGCTACATTTTCAGTTAATAAAGCTACTTTGTAATATACAGTAAATAATTGTAGAAGTGTTTTTTCAATTGTTTCTCTAGCTTGTAATTCAGTTAGGTTATATTGTTCTTTTAGTTGTTTATAGTTATAAAGTCTGCCTAATCCATCGAATAGCGTATAATTTAAATTTAAAGAAGCATTGAATCTATTACTTTTTGCACCTTTTAGTATGCTAACTTCATTATTTGCAAATATAGCTTCCGTATTATCTTTATTATATGTAGCTCCTGCATTTCCGGTTAGTGTAGGTAAGTATCCAGAATTTAAAATACTTTTATTGTTTTTAGCTATTTTAAGATTACTATCAGCAATTTTAATGCCGTAATTATTTTCTAAAGCTAAATTAATAGCATCTTCTTTACTCAGTTTTTCTTGAGCAAAACTTACTGAAATACTAAGTAAAAATAGTAGTGTTATTTTATTAATATAATTCATCTTTATTACTTTTTAATTCAATAATTGCTCTTTCTACTTCTTCTTTAGTAACTTCTTTACCCGTAATCAACCATTTAAAAAATACTTTGATAGAGTTTGATAAAGACAATAATAATGGTAGCATAATTAAGGTTAAAACAGTAGCTATACCAATTCCATAAGAAATGGATACTGCCATAGGTTGTAAAAATTGTGCTTGTCTACTTTTTTCCATAAGCAAAGGAGCTAAACCTGCAATAGTTGTTAAAGAAGTTAGCACAATTGGCCTAAATCTTGATATTGCTGCCTGTATTAAAGCGTCATCATATTTTAGTCCTTGTTTTAAGTTTCTATTAAATTTTTCTATCAGTACTAGACCATCGTTTACCATGATTCCAATTAAAGCTATAATTCCAAGCCAAGAAAGAATATTTATAGGAAAATCATGAATCCAGTGTCCCCAAATAACACCAATTAAACTAAAAGGTATCATTAATAATAGGAGTAAAGGTTGGTCATAAGATCTAAATGTAAAAGCAATTACGATGTAAATAAGTGCTAAAATTGAAAGACCAACTTTTGTTACAGAATCTGTCGTTTTTTTCATCTCTCTATTTTGCCCTTCAAAAACTGCTGTAACAGTAGGGTATTTTGATGAAATTTTGGGCATAACTATGGTTTTAAGTTCCTCTAAAATGTCTGTTGCGCTTTCTTTTGGAGAACTTAAATCTGCAGTAATTTGGATTTCTCGCTGACTGCTTAAGTGATTGATTACCACATCTCCACGTTTTATCTCATAAGTTGCTATTTCAGAAAAAGGAACATTATGGTTTGAAGGTGTAGTAATCCACATATCCTCCAAATTTTTAATGGATGATCTATCTTCTTTTTTATAACGTACCCAAACTTTAATTTCATCTTGTCCACGCTGAAAACGTTGTGTTTGTAATCCGAAAAAACCTGAACGGACTTGGCTCATAACTGTTTGTAAATTTAAGCCCAACAAATACGCATTGTCTTTTAATTTAATTTGAATTTCTTTAATACCTGCAGGGTCATTATCTGAAATATCTTTTAATTCTGATTTACTAGCCAGTATTTCTTTTAATTCCAATTTTGCAGCTTTTAATTCTTCAATATTATTACTTAGTAATGAAACTGCAACTGGACTTCCTCCAAAATTACCTCCAGATCCAAATGTTAAACTTTCAACCCCATGTATTTTCCCAACTTTATCTCTAATGGCATTAGTAATTTCTGGTGATGAAAAATCACGTGCTTCTCCAGGTAGTAAGTTTATAGTTAAACTTCCATTAGAAGTACCAGGACCTATCCTTTTAATTATATTTTGAACTATAGGTTCATTTCCGATTTGTTTTTTTGAAAACTCATCATTTATTTGCCATGCAACACTTTCAATTTTTGAAATAATAGAATCTGTAATCATTTCATTCGTTCCTTGAAGCATTTTTAAGTTAATAGAAATTTTATCACTTGCTATTGATGGGAAAAATGAAGTTTTTACAATTCCCCCGCCTAATGCACCAATACTAGCTATAAGTAGTGCAACTGGAATTGCAAATCCTAATATTCTATGTTTAAAAAAGAATTTTAAATAGGGTGCAAACCAATTATCTCTAGCATAAAACAGTACTTTTTCGGCTAGTTGGTTTACATTAAAAAAGAAGGTGTTTAATTTATTTCTTTTTTTGGTTTTTCGTTCTAATGCTTTAGAATGAGCAATATGAGCAGGTAATATTATTAAAGCCTCAATAAGTGAAACGGTTAACGTTAACATTACAATTAAGGATACTTCACTAAAAAAATTTCCAATTCTACCATCTAAAAAGAAAAATGTAGAAAATGCAATAATTGTTGTGAGTATTGCAGAAACTATTGGTGGAATTACCTCTAATGTACCGTCAATTGCAGCTTGAATTGGTGTTTTTCCTTTTTCGTAGTGATGATAGATATTTTCACCAATAACAATACCGTCATCTACTAAAATACCAATTACAATAATCATTCCAAATAAAGAAAGGACATTAATTGTAATTCCAAGTTGTGCTGCAAAAATAAACATACCAAAAAAGGCAACTGGAATCCCAAAAGCAACCCAAAAAGCTAAACGAATATTTAAAAATAATGCTAAGAAGAAAAGCACTAATAAAACACCCATCACTGCATTTTTTACAAGTAACTTTGTGCGTTGGTTTAAGGCAACGGAGTTGTCACTTGAAACATCTATTTGAACATTATCTTGTTGTTGATTAAATTTTTGAATGTACTCCTTTACCTTATCAGCTGTTGAAATTAAATCTTCACTATTAGTATTATTAACAGTAATATTTATTGATTTTTTACCATTAAAATATAATCTATCAGGATTTTCAGACCAAGTATCTGAAACATCGGCAATATCACTAAGTCTAATGATAGTACCTCCAGCTTCAGCTCTTACAACTAAATTAAGGAGCTCATTACCATAATAGCTTTTATTTCTTGCTCTAATTAAGTAGTCTTCATCGGTTGTTTTTATATTACCTCCAGAAATTAATAAATTGGTTTTACTCACTGCATTTGCTACTTCAGTAAAAGATAAATTATAAGCTCTTAAATCATTTTCACGAACTGCAATTTCAATTTCTTGATCAGGAAATCCAGAAAGAAGTACTTGTGAAATACCATCTATATTTCTTAAATCATTTTCTACTTTTCTTGCGTACTCTTTTAAAGTTGCCAAAGAAATTCCATCACCACTTATTGAAAAACTAATGGTTGGTCTCATTGTTTCAATTTTAGCAATTATAGGGGGTTCCATGCCTGAAGGAAAGGAGGGAACTCTATCTACCGCATTTTTTACATCTGATAATACAACATCAATGTTTTTACCTTTTATTGTTTCAATATTAATACTTGCAGAATTTTCTCTTGAAACGGATGTAACACGATCAACACCAACAATTCCTTTTAAATTATCTTCAATTTTTAAAACAATCCCTTCTTCCATTTCTTCAGGAGAAGCACCTGGATACGCTATACTTATTGAAATATTTTGAGATTCAGTGAGAGGAAAATAGGATGATTTCATGGATAATGCTCCAGCCAATCCAAATGCGAAAAAAGCAAGTATAAATATATTTACAGCAACAGGAAATTTTATGAAATAGGATATTATCTTTTTCATTATTGTTTTTTATTTTCAGTTGAAACCTTAACGAGCATACCAGGGTATGAACCAGGAACAGGTTTTGATAATAATACAGTCTTATTAGTTAGCCCTTTAACTACAACCATATGTTGGTTTTCAAAAACAATATTTACATTTACTAAATCTAAAACAGTATCTTTTACTACATAAAGTTTTGAGTTATCAATCAATAAATTTCTAGAAACTTCAAAAGCATTTTCTTCAGCTTTGGCTTGTAATTCAACCGCTAAGTATTGGCCTTCTTTTAAATCTTTTCCACTAACTTGAATAAAAACTTTAATAGTTTGTGTTTGTGAATCAACTTTTCCATTAATTCTAATTACTTTTCCTTGCCAAGTTTTTGTTTGTTCTAAATTGTACAATTTAACTTGTTTGCCAATTTGTAATAAATCTCTAAATTCAGATTTCACCGAAACACCTATTTCATAGATTAAAGGGTTTATAAATTCACCTAATTTTTGGCCAACTCTAATTAAAGTCCCAGGGTTTACTAAAGATTCAGTTAGTATTCCATTAAAAGGCGCTCTTAAACTATATTTATTTAATTTAACTTCTAAATTTTTTACATTGTAGTAAGCTGTTGTAATTCCACGGCCTGAAATAAAGAATTTTTCTTTATCTGAAGTTGTTTCAGGAAGTTTATCAATTCCTTTGGTAGTATCAAAACGTTGTAAATAATTTTGCCATTTAGTGTATTCGTTAGGGTAATCTAATTTAATGTCAGGCATAATAGCTGTAATTGTATTGAACAAGTTACTTTTTTGTATTTGTAAATTTGTATAAAACTCATCGCTATTAATTTTTATAATAGTTTCTCCTTTATGATAAGAAACACCTTGTTTAAACTCTTTTGAAGTGTTTTGCAGCACACCTTGAACTTCAGCATAGATTTCTATTTTATTTTTGGCAACCAAATTACCATTAGTGCTTATAACTAAAGGAATACTTTTATTAGTTACAGTTTCAGTAAAAACTGTTTTAACAATTTTTTCAATCTTTTGTTTAGGTTTTTTTTTGTTATTAATTAAATATTTTGCTAAAAATATTGCTCCTGCTAAAAGGAGTACTGATAGTACAATTGATATGATTTTTCTCATTTTATCTTTTGGTAAGTTAGCGAACTAATTTAGTTGATTTTTTTATAAACCGTTGCAAATATAACTATTGAATTAAAATAGAGCACTTTTTTGTATAGTTAAAGTTTTAATAAATTTATAAAAGAAAAGAGACTGTAAAATTCACAGTCTCTTTTTCATTATAATTAACAAAATTCAAATAATTTTATTGAGGGTTTAATGAATTGTAGGTTATGGGGGTTGAATTATTTGTATAAACTTCAACTTCTAATAAATTATTTATGTATTCAAAATTTAAAAGTTGAGGTAATTTTTCTATAGAGGGATTTATAGAACCAATAAATTGATTATTGTTTAATAGTAAAGTTTCTAATTTAATAAGGTTACTTATTTCAGAAGGAATTTCTCCATCAAAGGAGTTATTAGCTAAAACAAGTTCTTCTAAATTAGTTAGTTTTCCTATTTCAGAAGGAATAACACCAAACATTGAGTTATCAAATAAACTTAAGGTTTTTAAGCTTTTTAAATTTTTAATATTTGTTGAAATTAAACCAGTTAACTTATTACTACTGATATGTAAAATTTTTAATTCTTTTAAATTATATATAGATTCAGGTAAGTAACCACTAATTAAGTTGTTAAATAGTACTAATTCTTTTAGGTTAGTTAAGTTTCCAATAGTAGAAGGGATTGTACCTTCTATCTGGTTCATAAATAATTGAATGGTTTCTAAAGATTTAATGGTGGTCATTTCAGGAGGAATTACACCACTAATTTTATTAAAACCTAAATTTAAATGTTTTATAAATTTTAAATTACCAATTGTAGCAGGTAATAATCCATTTAAATTATTCATACTTAAGTTAATTTCTGTAACTGTATTATTTTCTACAGTTATTCCATACCAAGTATTTGGAGCATCACTTAAATTCCAACGAGTATTCCAATTATCACCATTGGTAGATTTATATAAATCGATTAAGGCATTTTTTTCAATAGTTGAAATTTGCGAAAAAGCAAATGGCGACACTACCATAAAAAATAATAATATTACTGTTGCTTTTTTCATAATCTTAGGGTTGAATTTAAAAATTCCTATGGCTAAATTAAGTAAATATTATTAAATACACAAATAAATATGACTATTTATTATAAAAAACACACCATTTGTTTAATAAAAATGACTTTTTGTGCTTCTTTAATGAATATTAGTTGAAATGTTAATTACTGTAAAACAACATTAATAAATGTTATATATTTGTTTAAACATTTAAGAAAATATATTTTATGAAGCTAGATATTTTAGCAATAGGAGCTCATCCAGATGATGTTGAGTTAGGTTGTGGGGCAACAATAGCAAAAGAAATTTCTTTAGGCAAAAAAGTAGGGATATTAGATCTAACTAGAGGAGAATTAGGAACAAGAGGCTCTGCTGAAATTAGAGGTATTGAGGCTACAAATGCGGCAAAAATTTTAAATGTTTCTGTTAGAGAAAATTTATCTTTTGCAGATGGATTCTTTTTGAATGATAAAAAACATCAGCTTGAAATTATAAAAATTATAAGAAAATATAAACCAACTATAGTATTATGCAATGCTATTGATGATAGACATATTGATCATCCAAAAGGAAGTAACGTAGCTTCTGATGCCTGTTTTTTATCGGGATTAATGAAAATTGAAACTGAATTTAAGGGTAAAAACCAAGAAGCTTGGCGACCAAAACAAGTATATCATTACATACAATGGAAAAATATAACACCAGATTTTGTTATAGATGTTACTGGTTTTATTGAAACTAAGTTAAAAGCTGTGAAAGCATATAGTTCTCAGTTTTATAATCCTAATAGTAATGAGCGTAGTTCTCCAATAACAAGTAAAAACTTTTTAGATAGTATTGAATATAGAGCTCAAGATTTGGGTAGATTGATAGGGACAGAACACGCAGAAGGCTTTACAACAGAGCGTTATGTAGCTGTAAAATCTTTTGATAATTTAATATGAAAAAATGTTTGCAAAAAATAAGAAATGTTTTACATTTGCAACCTCTTATAAATGGTGATTGTAGCTCAGCTGGTTAGAGCGCCGGATTGTGGTTCCGGAGGTCGCCGGTTCGAAACCGGTCTTTCACCCAAAATTAAAGGTCTGATGTTTCAGACCTTTTTTTGTTTGTTACTTTTTTTATGAAATATTTCACATAAATTTTAAATTATTGTAATATTTTAGCCATTCAAATTTAAGGTTAAATCAAATGAAAAATTTAGTATACATACTTACGTTTATAATTACAACTACTGCAATTGCTCAAACTACAAATTCTATAACTTTAGAAAAGCAAAAATTAAAACAAGCATTGGCTTATGGTGATAATGCTGTTGCGGCTAACAGTATGTTTTCTATAATTAGTATGGAAGGGCCTCAAAGTACCTATAAGGATAGTTTAGCATATTTATATTTTAAGGGTAGAAATTATGTTTCTTGTTTTCTAGTTCTTAATGATATTTTAAAAAATAAACCTGATAATTTGGAGTTTATAGAAATGCAAGCAATCTCTTTGGAATCAATGGGAGCTATAAAAAAAGCAAGTGAATCTTATAAAACACTTTTATCTAAAACTAATAATAATTATCACGCATATAAATTAGCAAGTTTACAATTGGCATTAAAAAAGTTTGAAGAAGCGTATATTTCTGTGAAAAAAGCCAATCAGTTACCTGATAACGCAACTATAGAAGTTACTTTTCAAGTAAATAAAAATTACAATCAAAATGTGAAGTTAAAACCTGCAATAGCTTATTTAGAAGGAATTATAGCTATGAATTTAAAAAAGGATAACGAAGCAAAACTTAGTTTTGAAGCGGCTTTAAAATTATTTCCAGATTTTGTACTAGCTAAAGGAAAATTAGAATCTTTAAATACTAAAAAAGAATAACAATAAAATTGTTGTTGTAGTGACGCACTGTTTCGTCATTTTCAACTTGATTGGGAATTTATTAAAATGGAGTGCTCAATAAAATTCAAAAGTAACAGAACTGCATAAATACTACAATTACCTTTGGTGTTGTTGTAGTTATTATTGCTTTTTTATAGTTCACCGTTGTAAGCTATAAAAGCACCTTGTCAATTATTTTCCCTTAATAAATAAATTTTTTACCGTAGTAAATTATCAGTTATTATTCAACTAAACAACCTGTTATTGCGAATGTAGTGAAGCAATCTGCAACATTGAAACTTTTTTTTTATGAGATTACCACGTCATTATTGTTCCTCGCAACGACTTATTTTACAGTTAAAAGGCGTTAAGGATAGTAGTGGTATCCTTTTTAGTAGGCAACTGCTAAAAAAGATATAACGAATAGCCTGACCCGTTAGGGGAACGTCAAAAAACAAGTAGTACAATATTAAAGAAGTTTTTCGGCTAAATAAGGTGCAGTATATGATTCTTTATTATTTATAAGTTCTTCAGGCGTTCCTTGAAAAATAAGTGAACCACCAAGTTTACCGCCTTCTTTCCCTAAATCGATAATATAATCGGCGCATTTAATTAATTCAATGTTATGTTCTATAACAATTATTGAATGTCCATTTTTTATTAATGCATTAAACGAATCTAACAATTTTTTAATATCGTGAAAATGTAGTCCAGTTGTTGGCTCATCAAAAATGAATAAAGATTTACTTTGTCGAGTTCCTTTCACTAAAAATGAAGCTAATTTTATACGTTGTGCTTCGCCACCAGATAGTGTTGAAGAAGATTGACCCAATGTAACATACCCTAAACCAACATCTTGCAGGGGTTGTAGTTTTTTTACAATTTTAAGTTCTCTATGCTTTGTAAAAAAAGAAATTGCATCATCTATTGTGCTGTTTAATAAGTCGTTTATAGATGTATGATGAAATTTAACTTCTAATACTTCTTTCTTAAATCGTTTACCTTTACAAGTTTCACATTCTAAATGCACATCAGCCATAAATTGCATTTCAATAGTAACTTCTCCTTCACCTTTACAAACTTCGCATCTACCACCTTCAACATTAAATGAAAAATGTTTTGGTTGATAGTTTCTAATTTTCGATAATTTTTCTGAAGCAAATAAAGCCCTAATATCATCATAAGCTTTTATGTAAGTTACCGGATTAGACCTGCTTGAGCGACCAATAGGGTTTTGATTTATAAATTCTATATGTTCAATTGCTGAAGTATTTCCTTTAAGTTCGGTAAATTGTCCCACTTTTTCACCGTAGCCACCAATTATCTTTTGCATTGCTGGATACAATATTTTACTTACAAGCGTACTTTTTCCGCTTCCCGAAACCCCAGTTACAACCGTTAAACTATTTAAAGGAAAAGTAGCGTTTATGTTTTTTAGGTTATTTTCACGAGCTCCAATAATTTCAATACTATTTTTAGTTTTTCTTCTTGTTTTGGGTACTTCAATTTTTAGCTGATTGTTTAAATATTTAGCCGTTAGTGAATCAGATTTTAAAATTTCTTTAAAATTTCCTTCAGCAACAATTTCTCCGCCAAAAGTACCTGCTTCTGGACCAATATCAATAATAACATCAGCTGCTTTCATAATGTCTTCATCATGTTCAACTACAATTACGGTATTTCCTAAATCGCGTAAATCTTTCAAAACTTTTATTAGGCGTTCAGTGTCTTTTGGATGTAAACCAATGCTTGGTTCATCTAAAATATACATAGAGCCAACCAAACTACTTCCTAAAGAAGTTGCTAAGTTAATTCGCTGACTTTCACCACCTGATAAAGTATTTGATGTTCTGTTTAAGGTTAAATAACTTAAGCCAACATTGGTTAAAAATACCAATCGACTGTTAATTTCTACTAGCAAGCGTTTTGCAATATTTTTGTCAGAAGTATTTAATTTTAAGTTTTTAAAGAAATCACTTAATTCATTTAATGGCACATCAACTAATTCACTAATATTTTTATTATTAATTTTAACATTGCTAGTTTCTTGTCTTAATCGTTTGCCATTGCAAGTAGTACATTTTGTTTTTCCTCTATAACGAGAAAGCATAACTCTATACTGTATTTTATAACTTTTTTCTTCTAAATGTTTAAAAAATTGATGTAATCCTTCAAATGATGAGTTTCCATCCCAAATTAATTGTTTTTGAATTTTAGAGAGTTGAAACCAAGGTTTGTGAATTGGAATATCGAATTGATAAGCGTTGTTAACAAGGTTATTTTTAAAGGATGAAAATGAATCTGATTTCCACGGTAAAATAGCATCTTCATAAATAGATAAAGACGTATTTGGAATTACTAAATCTTTATCAATACCAATAATATTTCCGTAGCCTTCACAAGTTGGACAAGCGCCGTACGGATTGTTAAAACTAAATAAATGAGTGTTTGGCTCTAAAAATTGTATGCCATCTAATTCAAATTTATTATTGAAGTTTGTTTGTTTATTTGTTTTTAAATTTTCGATAATACAAGCTCCCGAACCTTCAAAAAATGCAGTTTGAATGGCATCTCCTAAACGGTTGTAAAAATCTTCATCATTTTTCACTATAATTCTGTCAACTACTAAATAAAAATTGTGATCAATTTCGGAAGTTATTTCTTCAATTCTAAGCACATCACCTTTGTATTTAATTCTTGAATAACCTTGTTGTGCTAAAATTTTTAAAGTCTGTAAAACATTTCTTTTTTCGGGAATATGAACCGGTGAAAGCAATAAAAGTTTATTGTTTAGGTCTAAAGTTTTTATAAAATTTAGAACATCTGAAACAGTATGCTTTTTAACTTCTTTCCCTGAAATAGGAGAGTAAGTTTTACCTATTCGAGCAAATAATAATTTTAAATAATCATAAATTTCTGTAGAAGTTCCAACAGTTGAACGTGGATTTACAGAGTTTACTTTTTGCTCAATTGCAATTGCAGGTGCAATCCCTTTTATATAATCAACTTTTGGTTTATGAAGCCTTCCTAAAAACTGACGAGCATATGACGATAAACTTTCTACATACCTGCGTTGTCCTTCAGCAAATAATGTATCAAAAGCTAAACTGGATTTTCCAGAACCAGAAAGACCTGTAATTACAACTAATTTGTTTCTTGGGATAGCAACATCAATATTTTTTAAATTGTGAAGTTTAGCTCCTTTAATAAGAATATTTTCTTTTGGATTAAGTGTTGCTATATTTTTTGTCATTTTTTGTTAAAAAGTAAATAAATGCAAAGATAATCACAAAAAATGAAAATTTAAACATAGGATTCATCATTTAAATTAAAATTAGATTTTTCATTAGATTAGAAAAAATATAAATAAATTAATTTTGTTTAATTTAGTTGGAATTTTAAAATAAATACCTCATATTTGACAAACAATTAAACATAAAAACGCCTATACAACAATTTTACTTTTTATAAATTTTAAATAAATACAAATCATTTAACCCCTAAATGTATTTACAATTATGGAGAGTAAACAAACTACTGATGGCGTATTAGTCAGCAATTACATTAACGGAAATGAAAAATCTTTAGAGATTTTAGTAATTCGTCATAAACAACGAATTTTCAGCTTTATTTTATCAAAAGTTTTAGATAAAGAAATAGCTGAAGATATTTTTCAGGATACCTTTATTAAGGTTATAAATACTTTAAAACGCGGAAAATATAATGAAGAAGGTAAATTTTTACCTTGGACTATGAGAATAGCACATAATTTAATTATTGATCATTTTAGACGTAATAAAAGAATTCCTAAATTTAATAATACTGATGAGTTTGATATTTTTGATGTATTAAGTGATGAAATGTTATCTGTTGAAAATCAAATAATTAAAGAGCAGATATTAGGAGATGTAAGAAATTTGGTATATGAATTACCTGAAGATCAAAAGGAAGTTTTAATAATGCGTATGTATAAAGATATGAGTTTTAAAGAAATAGCTGAAAATACAGATGTAAGTATTAATACTGCACTAGGAAGAATGCGTTATGCACTTATAAATTTGAGAAAATTAATAGAAAAACATCATATTGTTTTAGTAAATTAAAAGAGGTTGCAATAAAAGTGAAAAGTCTTCGTTTATATAGTATAAACCAATTATATATGATGAAACTTTACTTTGAAAAGACTCCTTTATTGGAGCAACCTCGAAACGAAATAATTCAATATTTGCTTAACTATTCTAGGCAATTAAAAGTAGTTAAAACCAACAAAAACAACTATATTGAATTACATTTGAATTAATGTTCTTTTGAAAACCCACTTTTAACCAAAAGTGGGTTTTTTATGTTAAAATAGATTTTCTTCCAATTGTTTTAGTAATAATATCTTTTTCTAAATTCCAACCTCTTGCAGGTGAATATTCTCGTCCGTAAAAAATTATTTGTAGGTGTAATTTATTCCATAAACTTTCTGGAAATAAACGCTTTGCATCTTTTTCAGTTTGAGTTACGTTTTTTCCATTAGTTAAATTCCATCGATACATTAAACGGTGTATATGTGTATCTACAGGAAATGCAGGAATTCCAAAGGCTTGGCTCATAACCACACTTGCAGTTTTGTGCCCAACGGCTGGTAATTCTTCTAAATCCTCATAACTTTGTGGTACTTTTCCATGGTGTTTCTCAATTAGTATTTCTGAAAGTCCATAAATTCCCTTAGATTTCATTGGTGAAAGGCCTGCAGGTTTAATTATTTCTCTAATTTCCTCAACAGTAAGTTTAACCATATCATAAGGATTATCTGCTTTAGCAAATAAGAGTGGTGTTATTTTATTCACACCTTTATCAGTACTTTGTGCAGATAATAAAACTGCAATTAATAAGGTGTAAGGATCTTTATGAACTAGTGGTATTGGTGTTTCAGGATATATGTTTTCAAGTGTATTAATAACAAATTGAACTCTTTCTTGTTTTGTCATTTTTGAAATTTAGTTGTAAAGTTTAAAGGTATAAAAGTATAAAAGTACGAAAGTTTGCAAGCAGTATGTTTTTAATTGTTTAATTTTTCAATATTTTAATGAATTATATCATATTTACTTTTAACTTTCCATTTTAAACTTTTAAACGAAAAAGAATGACAACATTAAAAGCAGGTGATAAATCACCAAATTTTGAAGCATTAGACCAAGAAGGAAATACGATAAAGCTTTCTGATTATAAAGGAAAAAAGTTAGTATTGTTCTTTTATCCAAAAGCTAGTACACCTGGTTGTACAGTGGAAGCTTGTAATTTGCGAGATAATTATCAGTCGTTTTTAGCAAAAGGATACGATGTTCTCGGTGTTAGTTCAGATTCTGCAAAGCGTCAACAAAATTTTATAAATAAAAATGAATTACCTTTTCCGTTATTAGCTGATGAAGATAAAGTTGTTATTAATGCTTTTGGTGTTTGGGGACCTAAAAAGTTTATGGGACGTGAATATGATGGAATTCATAGAGCAACCTTTGTAATTGATGAAACTGGTGTTTTAGAAGATGTAATTACAAAAGTTAAAACGAAGGAACATACAAGTCAAATTTTAAAGTAATTTAAAACTTCATGTCCATTTTTATATTGAGGACACGTTGTGTCATAAAATTTGGAATACCATAAAATTGTTTTGAATATACATCACGAACCCAAGTGTTTGTGATAGAATTTTGAACATCGAACATATTAAATATTTCAAATCCTACTGAAAATTCTTTCAGGTTACTTTTCCAACCACTTTTATATTGATTTTTAGCATCGGTAAAAACATAAGAAATTCCAATATCTGCTCTTTTATAGGCATTTAGTCTATTTTGATATTCGTATGGATCTGTATAAGAAGGTGAACCACCAGGAACACCCGTATTAAATACTAAATTTAAATACATTTTAATATTTGGAATATTTGGTACATAATCTTGAAATAACATTCCAAACTTAAAGCGTTGATCAGTTGGACGAGAAATGTAACCTCTATTTTCGCTATTTTCTTCAGTTTTTAAGAAACCAACACTTATCCAACTTTCAGTTCCGGGTACAAATTCACCATTTAATCTAATATCTACACCAGTAGCATAAGCTGTTGCATTGTTATTGGCTGCATATCTAATTTTTACATTATCAACCGTATAAGTGTTTACATTGCTTAAATTTTTAAAATATATTTCTGAAACTAATTTAAAAGGCCTTTCCCATAAACCGAAACTATAATCGTTTCCTAAAACAAGATGAATAGATTTTTGAGTATCAACAGTTGGAATAACAATTCCTTCAGAATTTCTTAATTCTTTGTAAAAAGGTGGCTGATTGTACATTCCTGCTGAAATTCTAAACAACATATCTTTTTCCCAATCTGGTTTTATCGCAAACTGACCACGAACGCTATATATAATTTGATTGGTAGTTTTTGAAGCATCACTATTTACATTCCAGTTATGTGAGCGTACGCCTAAATTATACCAAACTTTATGATTGTTCCACTCACTATTTTTACTGTATTGAGCAAACCAAATGAATCGATCTATAATTACCTTATTTTTTGCTTGTATGCTTTGAAATGGAAGTATTTCTCCTGTAAATGGTTCATACGGTTGATTATTTGAAATATGATGTGGTGGTCGAACACTAAACCCAACAGAATCAATTACTTCCCATTCATTAATTCGGTCTTTAATGTCTTCTTTTTGATATTTAATACCAAAATCTATTTGATGATTCTCTTTTTTATAAGTTCCTTTTAATTCGGCATTTGCGATTAAAGCATCAATATCATTTCTTGCATGGCTCAATTGAGAACCAATTCCTTCAGAAAATTTAACATCACCAAAATCAGCCGATCCAAAGTCGTTATTTACTTCACCTAAATTATAACTGGCTAAAATATCGTAATATTCTTCTTCTATTGTGTGATAAGCAGATGTTGTTAAACTTATGTTTAAGTTTTTATTTACAAGGTAACTACCTTTTAAAGCTCCAAAAGCAGTTTCAAATTTATCTTTTTCTTGTCCATCATAAAATACAATTAATTCTAAAGGATTAGAAACAGTACCAAACTTTGTTCTTCTTGTAATAGGAGTGTACTTATAATTATTAATAGAAAAAGTCCCTAAAAAATCTATTTTTAAACGTGGGTTTACGGTGTATGATAAAAATGTTTGTGCATCAGTAAAATTTGGATTGGCGGTAGTCTCAACATCTTTGCTATTGATAAACAGACTATTATCTCTATATCGAACACCTAAAATAGCACTTAATTTATTGTTGAGCATTGTTCCTTCAATAGTTACACTTCCTCCTAATAAACTAGCATTTATAGTAGTGGCGAGTTCTTTTGGAGTTCTGTAAGTGATATCTAAAACGGAAGAAAGTTTATCTCCGTATTTGGCTTGAAATCCTCCAGCTGAAAATTTTACATTTTGAACCATTGCTGAATTCACAAAACTTAAACCTTCTTGTTGTCCAGAGCGTACTAAAAAAGGACGGTACACTTCAATTCCATTTACATATACCAAATTTTCATCAAAATTTCCACCACGTACATTGTATTGTGTACTTAATTCGTTGTTATTGTTTACACCAGGTAGCGTCATTAATATATTTTCAACGCCATTATTTGCACCAGGAATTTTTGTAGCATTCGCGGGGTTTATTTGAATAAAACCTTGTGCTTCTTTTTTATTATTTTTTACAACAACTTCATTAATTTCTTCAATTTTTGAGTGTAAGATAGGTGAGAATCTATAAGTTCTATTTTTGGGGATGGTTACAATTTTAGAAAATTTAGTATATGAAATATGTCTAAAAACCACTTTAATTTCAATATCTCCGGGCACGGTTAATTGAAATTCACCTTTATTATTAGTTGTAGTACCGTTGTTTAAATAAGATACAGCAACACCTTCAATGGGTTCTTTATCAGTATTTTTTACAATTCCTATGATTACAGAATTTTGAGCTACTATTGTTGTTGTAACAATTAAAAATAAAATAAGGGTGACTATTTTTAACATAGAATTTTTATTTTTTTCTGAAAAAAGTTGCATTTAACGTATTTGTATTACCAACGTTATCAGTTACTACAACTTTTAAATTGTGTTTTACGGAAGTAAATGTTTTATCGCTAAAATTATAGGTTAAAATGCCATTTTTAACATTGTACTCCAATAATATCCATTCACCGTCTATTTCTCCTCTGAATGATTTAATACCTGATTCATCATCAGAAATTTTAATTTTTAATTTTTTAAAATAGGTAAGCCATTGTTCATTTTTAAAATTATGTAAGTTTACTTTAGGTTTTTTTAAATCATTTAACAAAATAAAATTTCCCAACTTTTTTGTTGAAGTATAAAATGTGGTTTCTTTTTTTACCGTTTTTTCATAAGAAGTTTTTCCTTTGGTATTAATTGAAGCAATATACAATTGTTTTTTTTCAACTTTAGAGTATTTAGAAACATCAAAAGTAAGTGTGTACTTTTTATTTAAAGGAACAGTTGGTGTGTGAACTTTTACAATGGAATCTTTTACTTCAAAATCTAAGTAGAAATTGTTATAAAAAGTATTTTTAGGAAATGCTACTGTTATTCCGTTAGCATTAAATTTATTAAACAAAGACCTATTAATTTTATAGTTGGTAATTTTTGGAGTATTTGTTACTAAAATTGTATCTTTTTTTCCAACAATTGGAATGGTAACTTTTTGTTGATTTCCTTCAAAATCTTTGGCAATTATTTCTACGGTATAGTTTAATCCATCTTTTATTGTTAAATAGCCATTATTTAGAGATTTATGATACAAGCTAAGTTTGTTAGATGGTTCAATAAAACATTTTTGAATACGTTGTTTTGATTTAGCAAAACGCTCATAATCAATTAATAAGTTAATATATTTGCTTTCAGAAAATGAAAAAGAAGCGGCTTCAAATTCGTGAACTTTTTCTCCGTTAACAATCATGCTTAAATTGTACAATCCATTTTTATTATAGGCACCATCAAGTTGGTCGTATGCATTTATTCCAAAGCCAATTTTTCCAAGTGCTTTTATTTTTTGAGCTTGTAATTCTCCATTTTTCAACTTAATTAATGAAATTTTAGTTGGAATACCAATACCATTTATTTGAGAGTTGTTGTCCAAAGGATAACCAATTAAAGTATTAATTCTAGGTTTTTTAGAATCTGATACTTGAATGCCAAAAAGCATTGGATTAATTGGTTTTTCAGTTTTAGTATTGCGTATTTCGAAGTGTAAATGTGGGCCAACAAATCCACCAGTACTACCACTTAAAGCAATAACATCGTTTTTTTTAATAGCTAATGTTTCCGAAGAAGGAAATACTTGTATTTCAAAACTTTCTTTTTTGTATTGTTGCTTTTTTATATACGCTTCAATTTGGGCATTAAATTTTTGTAAATGTGCATAAACAGTTGTAAAACCATTAGGGTGCTTTATATAAAGCGCTTTACCGTAACCCCATTGAGATATTTTTATTCGTGAAATATATCCATCAGCAGCAGCAAATACATTTAAACCTTCCTTTTGCTGAGTTTTCAAATCTAAACCCGCATGAAAATGATTAGATCGAAGTTCACCAAAAGTACCAGATAAAACTAATGGAATATCAAGAGGATTTTGAAAGTAATTTACTGGGTATAGTGTGTGTAAAGTAGCGTCTCCTTGACTAAATGCCAAAAAATTACAAAGAAGAATACAACTATATAGTAGGTTTTTCACAAATTTTATTTTAATGCTAAAATACTAAATAATATGAATTTTAAAATTTAAATAAACACTCAATTAGTGCTAAAACTTAAAGTTTTCCATAAAATAAAATAAAACAGTTGTTAAATTCCTCTACTAACACTAACTTTGTAATATATAGTTTGTATTCTTTAGGTATATGAGTCAAATAACAGCAATTGTTAATTTAGTGGAAGATAAACTTAAAACACTTTTAGAAAATTATAATTTTTTAAAAGAAGAAAATGAGTTATTACACAATAAAATAACATTTTTAGAAAATCAAATAACTGAGGAAAAGCAATTATTTAATGAAATTGAAAAAAAATATCAAACATTGAAAATTGCTAAAACTATAGAAGGCAGTAAGGAAGATAGAAGAGAAACAAAACTTAAAATAAATGCTTTAATTCGTGAAGTTGATGTTTGTATCAATCAGTTAAGCGAGTAAGATCTTTAAAATGGTGGAATCTTTAAAAATAAAAGTAACTATTGCAGGTAGAGTGTACCCAATGCGGATAAAAAATGAAAACGAGGAAGAAGGTATGCGAAAAGCTGCACATGAAATAAATAAACTAGTTGCTAAGTTTGAAGAGAATTATGCAGTAAGTGATAAGCAAGATGTATTAGCAATGTGCGCCTTACAATTTGCATCATTAATTGAAATAAACGCCATTAATAAAGATGAAGAATTAATTGAAGCAACAGAAAAAATTAATAAATTAGGTGTTTTAATTGATGAACATTTAAAAAAATAAGTTCTTTAAAATAAAAATAATAATAATACTGCCTACATTAGTTATTGTTTGTTAAACTCAACATTATACCTTTATGAAGGGTGAGTCTTAATTGTAAAAGCAAGCCGTCTTTGAATGGATCCTTGACCAGTTAGTTAGCCTTAATCTTGTTTTAAAGGAGTTTTCAAAACCTTTCTGATGTAGGCTTTTTATATATAAATTTGAATTATGATAGAATATATACTACCAATTATAGTTGGTATCGCCATAGGATTAGCTATCGGCTATATTGTTGCAAAATATTTAGAAAAAACAAAAGCAACAAAAATTTTAAGAAATACTAAAAGAGAAGCAACATCCATGCTTAAAGAAGCTAGGATTGAAGCTGAGATTCTTAAAAAAGATAAAATATTACAAGCAAAAGAGAAATTTATTGAATTAAAATCTGAACATGAAAAAGTAATTTTTGGACGTGATAAAAAAATAGCTGAAGCTGAAAAGCGTGTGCGAGATAAAGAATCACAAGTTTCACAGTTGCTAGATAAAAACAAAAAACTAAATATTGAGGTTGATTCAAAAATTGAAGATTATGATAAAAAGACAACCTATTTAGAACGTAGAAATGATGAAGTAGATAAATTACATAGAAAGCAAGTTGAAAATTTGGAAGTTATTTCTGGATTATCAGCTGAAGATGCAAAAAAAGAATTAGTAACTTCATTAAAAGAAGAAGCAAAATCTGACGCAATGGCTCATATTCAAGACACCATTGAAGAAGCAAAACTAACAGCACAACAAGAAGCGCGTAAAGTAATTTTAAACACCATACAAAGAGTTGGTGTTGAGCAAACTGTTGAAAATTGTGTTTCGGTTTTTAATATTGAATCTGATGATGTAAAAGGTAGAATAATAGGTAGAGAAGGTCGTAATATAAGAGCTTTGGAAGCCGAAACGGGTGTTGAAATTATTGTTGATGATACGCCTGAAGCAATAATACTATCTTGCTTTGATCCTGTTCGTAGAGAAATTGCACGTTTAGCATTACATAAATTAGTTACAGATGGACGTATACATCCAGCACGTATTGAAGAAGTTGTAAAAAAGACTGAAAAACAATTACAGCAAGAAATTATTGATGTTGGTAAACGAACTGTAATTGAATTAGGTATTCATGGATTACATCCAGAATTAATTAAAATTATTGGTAGAATGAAATATCGTTCTTCTTATGGGCAAAACTTATTACAACACTCACGTGAAGTAGCTAATCTTTGTGGTTTAATGGCTGCAGAACTTGGTTTAAATGCAAAATTAGCTAAAAGAGCAGGTTTATTACATGATATTGGAAAAGTACCTGAATCAGAAAGTGAATTGCCTCATGCATTATTAGGTATGGAATGGGCTAAAAAATATAATGAAAATGCTGAAATTTGTAATGCAATAGGTGCCCACCATGATGAAATTGAAATGACTACTTTAATTGCGCCAATAGTGCAAGTTTGTGATGCTATTTCAGGTGCTAGACCTGGAGCTCGTCGTCAAGTTTTAGATTCGTATATTCAACGTTTAAAAGATTTAGAAGATATTGCATTTGGATTTAGCGGTGTACAAAAAGCTTATGCAATCCAAGCGGGTAGAGAATTACGTGTGATAGTTGAAAGTGATAAAGTAAGTGATGCAAAAGCAGGTGAACTCTCATTCAGTATCTCTCAAAAAATACAGAATGATATGACGTATCCAGGTCAGGTTCGTGTAACAGTAATTAGAGAAACGAGAGTCGTTAATATTGCAAAATAATTAACTTAATAGGCTAAAATATATTTAAAAAAAATCTCGCTTAAGGTGAGATTTTTTATTTTCTTGGATGAAATGTATTTATAACTTTTTTTAAAAAACTTTTATCTAAATGCATATAAATTTCAGTAGTAGTAATGCTTTCATGTCCTAACATTTGTTGAATTGCTCGTAAATCTGCTCCGCGTTCTAATAAATGAGTAGCAAATGAATGTCTAAAAGTATGTGGACTTATTTTCTTTTTTATACCAGTTTTTATAGCTAAATTTTTAATAATAGTAAAAATCATGACTCGAGATAAGTTTTTACCACGTCTATTTAAAAATACAGTATCTTCAAAACCTTTTTGAACTTCAATATGGTTTCTTATCGTTGTTATATATTGCTTAATATATTTTTGAGTTTGTATATTAATGGGTACAAAACGTTGTTTATTTCCTTTCCCAAGGACACGAATAAATCCTTCATCAAAAAATAAATCGGAGAGTTGTAATTGAGTAAGTTCAGAAACTCTTAAACCACAACTATAAAGTGTCTCTAAAATTGTTCTGTTACGTTCTCCTTGAGGTTCACTTAAATCTATTGAGTTTATAAGTAAATCAATTTCTTCAATAGATAAAGTGTCTGGTAATTTTCTTCCTATTTTTGGCGCTTCAATTAAATCGGTAGGATTATCTTTTCTAAATTCTTCAAAAATTAAATAATCAAAAAAATTACGAATACCTGAAATTAATCTAGCTTGTGAGCGTGCATTAATTTTTTTAGAAATAGTGTAAATAAATTGTTGTATTATTTCTTCAGTAATCGTAATTGGGGTAGTAGTAATTTGATTTTCTTCCAGATATGAAATTAACTTCTTTACATCTAGTGTATAGCTTTCAATTGAGTTTTTTGCTAACCCTTTTTCTATTTTCAAATAGAATTGATAATCTTGTAAAATTAAAAGCCATTTCATATGTTTAAATTTTATTTTTTTGTGGTAACATATGTTGTTCGCTATTAATCATTTCGGTGTCTTTCAAAATTTGTAGTGCTCGTTTCATTTGATAAAAATAAGGTTTATATTTACACTTTAATATGTAATTTATGAAAATACTTATTCTAAACGGACCTAATTTAAATTTATTAGGAAGGCGTGAGCCTTCAATTTATGGCAATTTAACTTTTGATGAATTTTTTGATTCATTGAAAAAGAAATATACAAACATAGAATTGCAATACTACCAAAGTAATGTTGAAGGGGAAATAATTAATAAATTACATGAAGTTGGGTTTAGTTTTGATGGTGTTATTTTAAATGCTGGTGCCTACACACACACTTCTGTTGCTATTGGAGATGCCATTAAAGGTATTGAAACATCTGTTATTGAGGTACACATTTCTAATATACAAGCACGAGAGAATTTTAGGCATATTTCATATATTGCTCCTAATGCAAAAGGTATAATTGCTGGTTTTGGTTTACAAAGTTACGAGTTAGCGATACAAAGTTTTTTATAATTTTAAATGGGGCATTAGCTCAGTTGGCTAGAGCGTTTGGCTGGCAGCCAAAAGGTCATCGGTTCGACTCCGATATGCTCCACAAATTAAAACTTCTCAAAAACACCCAATCCAAACAATGCAAAATCATATTTCACAGGATCATTTTTATCCATTTTTCTCAAGCTAGTATCTAATTCAGTTAATGCTTTGGCATCATTTTGTTTGCGTGATAACAAACCTAATTTTCGTGCTACATTACCAGAGTGAACATCTAACGGACAAGAAAGTTGAGTAGGAGAGAGGCTTTTCCAAATACCAAAATCTACACCACTTGAATCATTTCGTACCATCCAACGTAAAAACATGTTGATACGTTTTGCTGCTGAATTTTTTAATGGATCTGAAATGTGTTTTTTAGTACGTTCTAAATGTGGAATTTCAAAAAATATTTTTTTAAAATGATGAATAGATTCTTGTGTAGAATTTTTAGTAGCGTGGGTAGAAAATACACTTTCCAATCCATTATGATGAGTGTAAATATGATTAAGTGCTTTAATAAAATAAGTTAAATCTTTGCTATTAAAAGTTCTATGAACAAAATCTTCAAAACTATCTAAATGATGAGGTTTATAATTTAAAACAAAATCGTAAGGTGAATTCCCCATTAATTCCATCATTTTATGGGCATTTTTTATAATAGATTTTCTATTTCCCCAAGCAATGGTGGCAGTAAGAAACCCTGATATTTCAATATCCTCTTTTAAAGAATATTGATGAGGAATTTGTATAGGATCACTTTCAATAAACTTTGGATTGTTGTATTGCAACACCTTAGTATCAAGAAATTCTTTGAGTTCTTTTTGATTCAACTTTAATTTTTTGTTGGAAAGTTACAATTTTTATTAATAAATTTATACTTTGTTAATTGACAGAATAGATATGTTTTTTCACTATTTTTTATAAATAAATAAACCTTCACACTAGAGCAACATACCTTGCTCAGTTGTAATAGGTGGCGGTTTGATTTAATTATTTCCTCTAACGGGTTGCAATGCTAGATTTTGGACTATTATTTTTAATTTTTTTACTATAAATAAGCTTCTATTAAGATGGGTTTTATATTTCTTTAGTTAATCTTAAATTATTAGAGTACCTTTGCAAACGGATTATATATCTTTTGATATCAATCAATTTCTATCATTTTTGTTGGTGAGCCTTAAAATAATCTACAAAGG
>NZ_JASFZF010000082.1:0-7706 GCF_046055765.1 Lutibacter sp.
TCATCTCCCATTAAATAGTTTCCAATACCCAGTACTAATATTCTATCTTTTTTATCACTATCTAAATAATCATGCGTTTGATAAAATAGTTTTTGTAGTTCAATTACATCATCTGAAATCATATAAATTTACATTATTTTTCTTTATTTTTAGCTTTCTTTTTATCTCCTTCCCACATTTGTTTTTCAGCTTTTTTAATAATTTCCGCTTCGCTTTCTTTTACTCTTTCTGAACGAATAAACTTAAAACCACTAATCATTGAAGAAGCTTCTCCTCTTGCTTCAACATAATCATGAAATAATACTAAATACACATGAATTATGATAAAAACCATAAATAACCAAGTAAAAATATGATGTATATATCTAGTTACAATATCACCACCTAGCATATTAGAAACCCCTTTAAACATCTCTGGAAGCCACCAAGATGATGTATCAGCAATTAAAGCCAATCCTGTCATAACTTGAAAAATGAAGAACAAAGTCATAATAAAATAAGAGAATGCAGCCAAATAATTATGACCAATACTTATATTATATAACTTATGTCCTTTGTCTTCCATTAAAAAAATATCAACCTTCAACACGTGAAATATATTTTTTATACCTTTTTTAGTATATGGTATAAAATTACGCCAATTCGAAAATTGATTTCCTGTAAAGGCCCAATAGATTCTAAAAATTAGATTAGCAATTAAAATATAGGCCGTTATAAAATGAATTGCTCTAACATAGCCAAACCAAAATGAATTTGTTGCTTCTACATGGGCATTAATAGCTGGAGGATTTGCAATTATAAATCCGGTTATTATCAAAATTATAGTTGAAAACGCTGTTACCCAATGAAAAAGTCGTACAGGTAATTCCCATACATAGACTCTTTTAAAATTAAATGTTGTTGCCATTGCTTACAATTTTACAATTAAATACTACAAGACCCATCAAGTTGAACTTGACTTACATGTTTACCATGTTCATCATATAAATGTACAGCACACGCCAAACAAGGATCAAATGAATGTATTGTTCTTAAAATTTCTACTGGATTTTCTGGGTCTTCAATAGGTGTTCCAATTAATGCAGATTCATACGCCGACATTTGTCCTTCAGGATCACGTGGGCCAGCATTCCATGTTGTTGGAACTACCATTTGGTAATTTTCTGTCTTTCTGTCTTTAATTTTAATCCAATGTGCTAGACCACCTCTTGGAGCTTCCATATAACCAACTCCTTTTGCTTCTTTTGGCCAAGTTGTTGGATCCCATTTTTCCATATTAGCCATGCGAGTATCCCCATTTTTAATATTTCCAATTAATTGGTCGAAAAATTCAAGTCCCCAATCAGCTAATAATTTAGATTCTAATCCTCTAGCCGCTGTTCTACCTAGTGTTGATAATAGTGCAGAAACAGGAATATCTAATGCTTTTAAAGCACCATCTACCACATTTTTATATTCAGGAATTCCTGAAGCATACCCTATTAACATTCTTGACAATGGACCAACTTCCATAGGTTTTCCATGCCACCTTGGTGTTTTCACAAAACTGTACTCCTTATCAACATCTAAATGCTTAAATGGAGGTTTTGGACCTGTGTAATTAATATCTGTTTCACCTTCCCAAGGGTGTAGCCCAACATCATTTCCATCTTTATAATTATACCAAGATTTATTTACAAATTCTTGAATTTCATTGGTGTTTTCTAAATCTACAGGATGCACTTTACTTAAATCGCCATTTAAAATAACTCCTTGAGGCCATTTAAAACTTGCCGGATTTCTATAATTATCCGTTGGTAAATCACCATAGGACAAATAATTATTAAATTTTGAACCTCCAATAGCACCCCAATCTTTATAGAAAGAAGCAATTGCTAATAAATCTGGAACATATACTTCATTAATAAATTTATGTGCATCTTTTAATAATTGACCAACATAGGCTAATCTTTCTGTATTTAACCCACCAGCATCATCTACATTAATGGCACTTGCCATTCCGCCAACTAAGAAATGTGGATGAGGGTTTTTACCACCTAAAATTGTATGAACTTTTACAATTTCTTTTTGCCATTCTAGTGCTTCTAAATAATGTGCAACCGCCAATAAATTAACTTCTGCAGGTAATTTCATTGCTTTGTGTCCCCAATATCCTTTTGCGAAAATTCCTAATTGACCACTATCTACAAACTTTTTAATCCGTTTTTTAACATCCGAAAAATAACCTGGAGAACTATTTGGCCATTTTGAAATACTTTGTGCCAATTCAGATGTTGCTTTTGGATCTGCATTTAAAACTTGTGTAATATCAACCCAATCTAATGCGTGCAAATGATAAAAATGTACCACGTGATCTTGCATTGCATGTGAAACAGTGATAATATTTCTTGCAATTTCTGCATTTGGAGGAATTACAATATCTAATGCATCTTCAACTGCTCTAATAGAAGCTATTGCATGTACTGTAGTACAAACCCCACAAGTACGTTGCACAAAAGCCCAAACATCTCTTGGATCTCTACCTTGTACTATTTTTTCCATTCCTCTAACCATTGTTGAAGAAACATACGCATTTGTTACTTTACCTTCTTTTATTTCAGCTTCAACACGTAAATGCCCTTCTATTCGAGTAATTGGATCTATTACTATTCTATTTGCCATGATAAGTTATTTTAAGCTTTAATATTTTTTTCGTTTTCCTCACCACATTCTCCAGCCTCACGTAATTCTTTTTTCTTTGCTATGTTAGTTGCTAATGCATGTACAACAGCAGCACCAACAGCAGCACCAACAGCAACTTTACCAACAGTATCAGCTGTTGCTTCAATTCCCATACCAGGTACATTTACTAATCTTTCTGTAAATGGGCTATTATCCCAAAAATCTGGTTCACTACAACCAATACAAGGATAACCTGATTTAATTGGGAAACTAACGCCATTATTCCAACCCATGGAACCACATGCATTATAAGTAACCGGACCTCTACAGCCTAGTTTATATAAACAATATCCATCTTTTGCTTCTTGGCTATCAAAACTTTCTGCATATAAACCTGCATCAAAGTTTGGTCTTCTATAACAAGTATCATGCACTCGTTTTCCATAAAATTGTTTTGGTCTTCCGAAGGAATCTAATTCAGGTAGTCTTCCAAATATAGCATAATGCATTACAACACCAGTCATAACTTCTGCTATTGGAGGACATCCCGGAACTCTAATAATTGGTTTGTCTTTAATAATTGCATCAACAGGAACTGAACCTGTTGGATTAGGATAGGCTGCTTGAACTCCACCCCAAGATGAACAGCTTCCAAAAGTAAGAATAGCCGCAGCTCCTGCAGCAGATTCTTTTAGAATTTCAACTGCTGATCTACCTGCAATTGTACAATACACACCATCATCTTTCATTGGAATAGCACCTTCAACTACTAAAATATAATTTCCGTAATTCTCTTTCATTGATTCTTGTTTGGCTTCTTCTGCATTATGCCCAGAAGCTGCCATTAAAGTATCTGTATAATCTAAAGAGATATTATCTAAAATTAAATCGGCAACCAATGGATGGTCAGAACGAATAAATGATTCTGAACAACCAGTACATTCTTGAAAATGTTCCCAAATAACTGGTATACGTTTTTTGGTTTCCATTGCTTTAGTTACTTGCCCAATCATAGATGCTTCAAAACCCATAAAAGCAGTCATGTAAGTAGTAAACTTAATGAAATCCCTACGTGAATAACCTTTTTCTATGATACTTTCATAATAGGTTTTCATTTTTTTAGAAGAGTTAGACATATGCAAAATTTTAAGTGTTATATAAAAAGTAGTATGCTCTTAATTTATATTTTAAAAAGCACTGAACTAATTTATAACAAATTACTCAACATGTCAACCTTAACAACCTAATATAGAATGATTTAAAATAAGGTTAAATAATCCTTTTATGTTCTAATTACTACTTAACGTTATTTGTATTTTTTAGCAATTGCTTTACAATTATATAATTTGTAATTTTGAGTATACTGTTTTTTATAATTATGCATGAATTATCTATAGTAATGGGAATTGTTAAAATTGCAGAAGATGAAACTACGAAAGCAAAGTCCAATACCGTTACAAGAATTGAATTGGAAATTGGAACTTTATCAGGTGTTGAAATAGATTCTTTAAATTTCGTGTGGGGTTCTGCAGTTAAAAATACAGTGCTTGAAAAAGCTGAAAAACAAATTTTTGTAATTGAAGGTAAAGGAAAATGTGCTGATTGCGATACTGTATTTACTATGAAAAAAATTTATGATTGTTGTCCTAATTGTGGTAGTAATTTTAAAGGTATTTTAAAAGGAAAAGAATTAAGAGTAAAAGCATTAGAAGTAATATAAAACTATAAAATTATGTGTGGAACTTGTGGCTGTGGATCTGATAATAATGGTCCAACAATTTTAAAACCTGGTGAACATGAACATGGAGAACATCATCATCATGACTCGCATTCACATGCTCATGATGAGAATCACCACCATCACGATGGGCATTCACATGCTCACAGTCATTCTCATGATCCAAAACATAAAATTTTAGAAATTGAGCAAGATATTTTGCAGAATAATAAGGTTTTAGCTGCTAGAAACAGAGGTTTTTTTGAAGCTAAAAATATTTTCGCATTGAATTTGGTAAGTTCTCCTGGCTCTGGGAAAACAGCTATTTTAGAACGTACTTTAGCCAATTTAAAAAATGAAATTCCTTTTTATGTTATTGAAGGTGATCAACAAACATTAAATGACGCAAATAGAATTGATGTATTAGACATTCCTGTAATTCAAATTAATACAGGTAAGGGTTGTCATTTAGAAAGCGATGTAGTTTTTGATGCTGTAAAGCAATTAGAGATGAAAAACGATACCGTTTTAATGATTGAAAATGTTGGTAACTTAGTGTGCCCATCTATGTTTGATTTGGGTGAAAACAAACGAGTTGTAATTATTAGTACTACTGAAGGTGAGGATAAACCTATAAAATATCCAAATATGTTTCATACTTCTGATATTTGTATTATTAATAAAATAGATTTACTACCGTATTTGAATATTGATATTCAAAAATTAAAAGATTATGCTTTACAAGTAAATCCTAATTTACAGTTTTTTGAAGTTTCTGCAACTACTGGTGAAGGAATGGAAGCATGGTATAATTGGCTGAAAGAAAATGTTGCTTAACTAGTAGTTTTTGCGTTAGAGATTGAAGCCCTTCAACTACGCTCAGGATAAATTTATCCTTTTTTGAAGTGCAGTGTAAAAAAGATATAACGAAAAGCGCGACCTGAAAGGAAACGCCCAAAATAATTAATTAAATTTAGAAATATTAAATAACTATGTGTTTATCAATTCCTGGAAAATTAATAGAAATTACGAATCAATTAGATGACGTTTTTAGAACCGGCAAAGTATCATTTGATGGTATTTTAAAAGAAGTTAGTTTAACATTGGTACCCGAAGCAAACGTTGGTGACTATGTGATGGTACACGTAGGTGCAGCAATTTCTATAATTGACGAAGCCGAAGCTACAAAAACGTTTGATCTTTTAAAACAATTAGGAAAACTCCACGATTTAGATATTGCTGAAGGCGATTAAAAATCGAAATTCCAATTAAACACATCGGTTTTTAAACCAAATGAAATCCAAGTTGAATTGGATTTATCAAAAACACCCGTTGGTGCATCTGGTGTAAAGTTTCTAAATGTAATTCCTCCAAACAACTTTAAATTAGTTGCTGGATTTACCAAATAGCCTACTTGTAAATCGCCAATAAAAATGGTAGCAGTATTTCCTTGTCCAATTTCGTTTCCGTAATCTGAAGCCCTATTATCATTGTCTGCAAAAACATTTCCACCATAACTAAAAGTATCTGTTCCGTTATCAAAATCGAATCCTTTTTTACCAATTACAATTTTTGAATTGGCAAACCAACGATCTTTTTTATATTGAACAATACCTATAATTTCTCTAAAATTAGAACCCCATAAGTGTGCTAAAGGCTGATTGTTATGTCCGTAATTTAAATTTAGCTCGTCATGAGAATATGTATATGGTCTCACCGCATTGTACTCAGCTTGCAAGTATAAGTTTTCAATATTAAATGCATTGTGATACTTTGCGCCTAGTTGAACTCCATATTTATTTGCCCACCAACCATTACTACTAGTCATTTCACTTGCTCTGAAATCATCTAATATTAGTTGAGAATATAATGAAATATTATTTTTTAATTTATATTTTAGGCTTAATCCAAGTAATGTGTTTCCGGCTCTTGAACCTGTTGAAAATTCCACTGCGGTATAAAAAATAAGCGGATTTAAATAGTTTACATCAAAACCTCTATTGTTAGTATCTTCCCAAATTACTGTTTCAAACAAGCCAATATTTAATTTTTTTGTGGCGTTCCAACTTAAATAATGAATGGCCATAAATTTTTGTTTGTAAGCGCCATCAACTGTTAATTCTGGCCGAACATCTTGCATCCACATCCAAAGATTGGTGTATTTTATTTTCCAAAAATTAGTATTTATTTTGAAAAAGGGATACGGTGAAGCAACGTCAGACAAAAATAAGGATCTATAACCATCTCCTATAAAATTTTTACCATTTCCAAATTGGAAATTAAATGTTTTATTTGGTGTGTACGACACATACGCTTCAGCAACTGGATAATCATACGCGTCTGAATTAAATTCTTTCGCAATTCCACGTCCAGGAATAATTGCTGGGTTTCCTCCATCTGGTTTTATGGATTCAGCGTACCTATTTACATAATCTGCAAATCGTCCTTGACTTTCATAAAAACTAGTTGAAAAATTAAACTTCTTACCAATTCCACCATTGATATGAATTGAACGTGTATTATTAAATGTATTCACACCTTCACTATCTTTTCCAACTTGTACATCTGCGCCAGGATCAAGAGTAAACCAAAAATCCTTTCCTTTAACAAATGCCATATGTTCATTCAATAATTTTTTACCAAACCATGTAGATTTTTGTTTGATTAATTTATTTTTTTGAGTATCTAAATCAATATATTTAGTAATTTCAGAATACACATACGGTTTTACTGCTGTATGTGAATTATCTGCTTGATTTAAATAATAATCGTATGAATTATATTCTGCGTGTGTGAAAGGAATATTTAGTTCACTTTTATGCTCTGGAAATAAGGTGTTTTTTGTTACTTTTTGTATTGGTTCTTCTTGTGTTTGAAGAACTTTCACTTCTTTCTCTACAATTACTTCTTGAGGGTTATTTTCTAAAGGAATAGATAACGGAAAAACAAACTGCATTTCAATAGGATGATTGTTGAATTTTGCTGGAGTAATTGTTGGTAGCATCGTAAAAACTCGTTCAACTTCAGCTTTTAATTCCTTATACGGTGAATTCACATAAATTACCTTAATTTTCCCTAAAGTATTTACTAAAAAAACAATATTAATAGTTCCTCTAAAATTTTCTTGCTGAACATTTTTAGGAATCTTAAATTCTGAAATTATAGCTTGTTTTACCTCATTTTTAAAGCAGAAAGGCATTTCAGAAACATCAACTCCTTCACAAGCTTCAAAAACCGGGTATTTTTCTGTTTGAGAAAATACGGAAATTGATAGAAAAAGAAAAATTAACGTTATTTTTTTCATCGTTATTAATTACACTATTTTTTC
>NZ_JASFZF010000083.1:0-23702 GCF_046055765.1 Lutibacter sp.
CGTTATGGAACTTTTGGTAAAAATAGCATTGAGAGTGTACATCCATTTTTACGTCAAAGCAATTGGATGCATAAAAGTTTATTAGTAGCTGGAAACTTTAATATGACCAACTCAAAACGTTTATTTAATGATTTGGTTGAAATAGGACAGCATCCAAAAGAAATGACCGATACTGTTACGGTAATGGAAAAAATTGGACATTTTATTGATAATGAAGTGGCTGAATTATATGCGAAAATTAAGAAAGAAAAAGAAGTTAATAAAAAAGAAGCTTCACCTTTAATAGAAGAGCGAATTAACATAAAAAAAATACTTAAAAGATCGGCTAAAAATTGGGATGGTGGTTATGTAATGGCTGGTTTATTAGGTCATGGAGATGCATTTGTATTACGAGATCCTGCAGGAATTAGACCTGCATATTATTACAAAGATGATGAGGTTGTTGTAGTTGCTTCAGAGCGTCCTGTAATACAAACGGTTTTTAATGTTGCTATTGATACTATTCAAGAAATTGAAAGAGGGCATGCATTAATTATTAAAAGAAACGGAAAAATTACTATTGATAAAATTCTAAGCTCATTACCACAAAAATCATGTTCTTTTGAACGTATTTATTTTTCAAGAGGTAGTGATGCAGCTATTTATACTGAACGTAAAAACCTTGGTAAATTTGTATTTCCTCAAATTTTAAATAAGATAAATAACGATATTAAAAATACGGTTTTTTCATTTATACCAAATACCGCTGAAACTTCTTTTTTTGGAATGCGTGAGGCTGCTGAAGATTTTTTAAATCAGCAAAAAGCTGAAATAATTTTAAAAGGACAACGAAGTTTATCTGTTGAAAAAGTAAAAGAAATACTATCTGAAAGACCAAGAATTGAAAAACTAGCTATCAAAGATGCTAAACTACGTACTTTTATTGCTGACGATAATAGCAGAGACGATTTAGTGGCGCATTTGTATGATGTTACCTACGGAATTGTAAAACCCACCGATAATTTGGTAATTATAGATGATAGTATTGTTCGGGGTACTACACTAAAACAAAGTATTATTAAAATTTTAGACAGGTTACGCCCTAAAAAAATTGTGATTGTATCTTCTGCACCGCAAATTCGTTACCCGGATTGTTATGGAATTGATATGGCAAAATTGGGCGATTTTATTGCTTTTAGAGCCGCGTTAGAATTGTTAAAAGATACAAATCAATACCAAATTGTAGATGAAGTTTATGCAAATTGTAAACGCCAAAAGCACTTAGAAGATACTGAAATTAAAAATGCAGTAACAGCAATTTACAAACCATTTACGGATGCTCAAATTTCAGATAAAATAGCTGAAATGTTGAGAACAAAAGAGATCAATGCTAAAATTGAGATTGTGTATCAATCTGTTGAAAATTTACACAAGGCGTGTCCAGATCATTTGGGAGATTGGTATTTTACGGGTGATTATCCAACTCCAGGAGGAAATCGTGTTGTAAATGATGCATTTATTAATTTTTTTGAAGGAAATGACACCAGAGCATATTAGGTTAATCTAAAAAACAGCTTTATATTACAATTGTGAAAGATATTCTTTTTATTACACCTCCATTTACACAATTAAACACACCATATCCGGCTACACCTTATTTAAAAGGGTTTTTAAATACTAAAAAGATTAGCTCATTTCAAATGGATTTGGGTATTGAAGTTATTTTAGCCATCTTTTGCAAAAAAGGACTTCAAAATATATTTGATATTGCTTTTAAAAATGAAAAAATTTCTTCCTATAATTCGCAAAGAATTTATGCTTTAAAAGAAGAGTATTTAAATAAAATTGACGTTGTTATTACTTTTTTACAAGGTAAAAACCAATCATTTTCACGCCAAATATGTACCGATAATTTTCTTCCACAAGCTTCTAAATTTGAACAATTAGATGATTTAGATTGGGCTTTTGGAACCATGGGAACACAAGATAAAGCCAAACATTTAGCCACCTTATTTTTAGAAGATATTTCAGATTTTATTGTTGAATGTATTGATGAAAATTTTGGATTTAGTAGATATGCAGAACGATTAGGAAAAAGCGCCAATAGTTTTGATGAATTATATCATAATTTGCAACATAAAACTTCATTTATTGATGAAATCACCCTAAATATATTAGAAGAAAGATTGCAAGAAATTCAACCTAAATTAGTGTGTATTTCAGTTCCATTTCCAGGAAATTTATACAGTGCTTTTAGGTGTGCCCAATTTATAAAAAGTAAATATTCTGAAATTAAAATTGCCATGGGCGGTGGTTTCCCAAATACAGAATTAAGAAGTTTAACAGATATTAGGGTGTTTGAGTTTTTTGATTATATAACGTTAGACGATGGAGAATTACCGGTAGAATTACTACTCTCAAATGTGTTAGACTCAACTCCAAATAATCCAGATTATAAGCTATTCAAAAGAACCTTTTTACTGGAAAAAGGGAAAGTAGTTTATAATAATTTTTTAAATAACAAAGATTATAAACAAGCAGATTTAGGCACACCAGATTATTCAGATTTATTATTGGATAAGTATATTTCAGTGATTGAAATTGTGAATCCAATGCATAGTTTATGGAGTGATGGAAGATGGAATAAATTGACGATGGCTCATGGTTGTTATTGGGGAAAATGTACTTTTTGTGATATTTCTTTAGATTATATAAAAATTTACGAACCACTAACTGCAAAATTATTGGTTGACAGAATGGAGGAAATAATTTCTCAAACAGGAGAAAATGGCTTTCATTTTGTGGATGAAGCTGCACCACCAGCTTTAATGAGAGAACTAGCCATTGAAATTTTAAAGCGAAAATTAACAGTTACTTGGTGGACAAATATTCGATTTGAAAAAAGCTTCACTAAAGATTTATGTGTGTTATTAAAAGCTTCAGGCTGTATTGCAGTATCAGGTGGATTAGAAGTTGCTTCAGATAGATTATTAGCTTTAATCAAAAAAGGTGTTACAGTAGAACAAGTTGCCAAAGTAACTACTAATTTTACCCAAGCAGGTGTAATGGTTCATGCTTACTTAATGTACGGATTTCCTACCCAAACAGTTCAAGAAACGGTTGATAGTTTAGAAATGGTAAGACAATTATTTGAGTTGGGAAGTTTTCAATCTGGTTTTTGGCATCAATTTGCATTAACAACCCATAGTCCAATTGGTTTAAGTCCTTCGGAATTTGGAGTGTTACCAAATTATAATAAAATTACGTTTGCCAATAATGATATAGATTTTAAAGATAAAACCGAGATAAATCATGATAAATTTAGCTTTGGATTAAAGAAGTCTATTTTTAATTTTATGCATGAAGTAGGCTTTGAATTACCACTACAAGATTGGTTTGATTTTAAAATTCCAACCACAACTATTGCAAACGATTTTATAAGTAATTGCTTAGCTTCTGAAACTAATTTCATACCAAAACCTTCAGCTAAAATTTATTGGTTAGGAAAAACGCCTTTAGTATCAAGTTTTACCAAATCTAAAAGAGGAAAAACGGTACAAATGCTCCAATTAACCTTTCATGAAAATTGCGACAGTTTTGAAATTTCCTTAGAAGAAGATAAAGGAGATTGGCTCTTAACTATGCTATCTAACATTATTATTACTAACAATTCTTCGTTAACTTTTACGGAAATAAAAATAGATTTTGAAAATTATTTTAATAATTTTGAATTGTTTTGGCATTCAAAACCAATAAATATTTTAAGAAAAAAAGGGCTGTTAGTTTTATAAAATAAAAAAACTCGTCTATGACGAGTTTTGTATTTTCTTAGTTAGTAGTAAAAATATTATTTGTTTTCAGCGTAGCGTTTTTCTACTTCATTCCAGTTAATAACATTAAAAAATGCATTGATATAATCTGGTCTTCTGTTTTGATAATTTAAGTAGTAAGCGTGTTCCCAAACATCTAATGCTAAAATGGGTGTTCCGCCACAACTTACACCTGGCATTAATGGATTGTCTTGATTTGGGGTAGAACAAACTTCAAGTTTTCCTCCTTTATGAACACAAAGCCAAGCCCAACCAGAACCAAAACGAGTTGCAGCAGCCTTAGCAAAAATATTTTTAAAATCTTCAACAGAACCAAATTCAGCAATAATAGCATCTTTTAATTCTCCAGATAAATATCCTTTTCCTTCAGGATTCATGATTTCCCAAAACATGGTGTGGTTTATAAATCCACCACCATTATTTCTAACAGCAGTATTATTCATATCTAAGTTTGAGATAATATCATCAATCGATTTTCCTTCTAAATCTGTTCCAGCAATTGCATTATTTAAATTGTTGGTATATCCTTGGTGATGCTTTGTATAGTGTATTTCCATTGTTCTTGCATCAATATGTGGTTCTAGCGCATCATAAGCGTACGGTAATTTTGGTAATTCAAAAGCCATAATTGTAGTTTTTAGATTAAGTTTAATATTTCCAAAGGTAGAGAACGAAACTCATTCTTAAAAATGTTAAAAATCGAATGTATTTATAGTGTTATTGTTATTAGTTATTTTAGCTACTAATAATCTGCACCTTTAGGGTAATTTGCCATAAATTTACCAGCTTTTTCAACCATTGCTTTGCTTCCGCAGAAAAAAGGAACTCGTTGGTGTAATGCTGTAGGTTTTATGTCTAAAATTCGCATATAACCATCTGTTGCACTTCCATTAGCTTGCTCTGCCAAAAATGCCATAGGATTACATTCATATAACAAACGTAATTTTCCCTGAGGATTTTTAGTACTTGTTGGATATAAATAAATTCCACCTTTAATCATATTTCTATGAAAATCAGAAACTAAAGAACCAATGTAACGTGATGTATAAGGTCTATCATCTTTTTCTTCTTGGCAATATTTTAAATAATCTTTCACTCCTTGTGGAAAATGCACATAATTCCCTTCGTTGATTGAATAAATTTTTCCAATTTCAGGAAATTTCATAGTTGGATGCGATAAGTAAAATGAACCAATTGCTGGGTTTAAGGTAAAACCATTTACACCATGACCAGATGTTAAAACTAACATAGTTGAAGTCCCGTACACAACATAACCAGCAGCCACTTGTTGGTTTCCTCTTTGTAAAAAATCTATCTTTTCGACAGGTGTGCCAATTGGAGTTACACGTCTATAAATTGAAAAAATTGTACCTACAGAAACGTTTACATCAATATTTGAAGACCCATCTAATGGATCCATTAAAACAATATATTTATTTTCGTTTGTTCCGTGTTTTCCTTTGATAGTCACAAAATCGTCTTCTTCTTCACTGGCAATTCCACAAACAATTTCTCTGTTAATTAGTGTTTGCATAAACACATCATTTGCATAAATATCTAATTTTTGTTGATCTTCACCTTGAATATTAATCTCACCTGCATCACCAGTAATATCAACTAGTCCAGCTTTATTAACTTTATAGTTTACAATTTTTGCAGCTAATTTAATAGAACTAATTAAACGGTTAAATTCACCAGAAGTAGATTTGTAATGTTTTTGATTTTCAATTATAAACTCTCCTAAAGTAAGGTTGTTCTTTGACATAATTGTATTTAGTTGTTTGTTTGTACAAATATCGAGAAAATTATTTTCAAAAATAGGGTTGTTTTTCAGATACTTTAATTAAAGATTTTTATTTTAGCTAAAACTTATAATAAACCGTAAAAATGAGTATTCAAATAAGGGGAGGAAAAAAAACAGATATGCCTTCAGTATTAAAATTAATAAAAGAATTAGCTCATTTTGAAAAAGAACCTGATGCTGTAATAGTTACTGTAAAAGATTTAGAAAAAGATGGTTTTGGAGAAACACCATTATTTAAAACTTTTGTAGCTGAACTTGCTAATGAAATTGTAGGAATGGCACTATTTTATCCTCGTTATTCTACTTGGAAAGGTCCAACAATTCATTTAGAAGATCTAATTGTAACACAAAGTAAAAGAGGTTTAAATATAGGAAGTGCTTTATATACAAAAGTTATTGAGTATGGTTATAAAAAAGGTGTAAAACGGATTGAATGGGTTGTGTTAGATTGGAATACATCTGCAATAGAATTTTATAAAAAAACTGGAGCTGTTGTTTTGGACGATTGGAATACAGCACAAATGGATGAGCAGGCAATAAAAAATCATATAACAACATTAAAATGAAAATTTTCAAGTTTGGTGGCGCATCAGTAAAAGATGTTGAAGGTGTAAAAAATGTACTTCGAGTTCTACAACATGAAGGATTTGAAAATACACTTGTTGTTATTTCGGCAATGGGTAAAATGACAAATGCTTTTGAAAAAATCGCTCATTCTTATTGTTACAATACTAAAGAATTAGAAATTGATATTGAGTTTGTTAGAAATTTTCATTTAGAAATTACTACCCATTTATTTGAAGAAAAAAACCACTCAATTTTTATAGAGGTTGAGCAACTTTTTGGTGAATTAAGTAGTTTTTTAATTTCTAATAAATTAACCGATTATAATTTTATATACGATCAAATTGTGGGTTATGGAGAATTATTATCAACCAAAATTGTTAGTGCATATCTAAATAAAAATAATATTGATACTAATTGGATTGACGTAAGAGATTGTATAAAAACAGACTCAATTTATAGAGATGCCTCAGTAAATTGGGAATTAACCTCAAAAAATATTAAACAATTAAACACCAATAAATTATATATAACTCAAGGGTTTTTAGGTTCAAACTCTAAAAATAAAACCACGACTCTTGGGCGTGAAGGTTCGGATTATACGGCCGCAATTTTTGGTTACTGTTTAAACGTAAAAAGTATTACAATTTGGAAAGATGTAGATGGTGTTTTAAATGCAGACCCTCGATACTTTAAAGAAACACAATTGTTACAACAAATTTCCTATTCTGAAGCAATTGAGATGGCATTTTATGGAGCTTCTGTTATTCATCCAAAAACTTTAAAACCACTTGAAAACAAAAACATTCCATTGTATGTTCGTTCTTTTTATAGTTTAGAAAAAAATGGAACAACGGTTGGAAAAGGGCACGCTTTAATTCCAGAAATCCCTTGTTTTATTTTAAAACAGCATCAAATACTAGTTTCAATTTCGGCATTAGATTTTTCATTTATGGTTGAAAATAACTTGAGTGATATTTTTAAAATATTGCATACCTACAAATTAAAAGTAAACCTTATTCAAAATTCAGCATTAAGTTTTTCTGTATGTATTGAAGATAATTTTAATAATTTTCAACAGTTTTTAAATGAATTAAAATTAAAATTTAATATAAATTATGTTAAAAATGTTTCTTTGTATACCATTAGACATGCTAATAAAACAGCTGTAACTAAGCTTGAAAAAAATAGAAAAGTGTTATTAAAACAAGTAACAAAAGGAACGGTTCAACTAGTTATGCAATAATTTTGTGTATTTTTGTAATTCCCAATAATTTAAATGAATGAGCTTAGTAACAGCTAAAGAAATTGCGGAAGTAATTAACCTAAAGAAGTATGGATTTATTGGTACATTTTTTGGGTGGTTACTTATGAAATTACTAAGAATTTCTACCATTAATAAAATTTACAACAAACACAAACATTTAAAAGATATAGCCTTTTTTACGGCATTGTTAGATGATTTACAAATTAAATTTGAAATACCTGAAGACGATTTAAAGAGAATTCCTAAAGAAGGAGCTTTTATAACTGTTTCAAACCACCCACTTGGTGGTATTGATGGAATTTTATTATTGAAATTATTGATTGAAAAACGTCCTGATTATAAAATTATAGCTAATTTTTTATTGCATAGAATTGAGCCAATGAAGCCTTTTATTATGCCTGTAAATCCGTTTGAAGATAGAAAGGACCAGCAATCAAGTATTGCAGGAATTAAAAATGCGTTATCACACATAAAAGAAGGCAAACCGTTAGGTGTTTTTCCTGCAGGGGAGGTTTCTACCTATAAAGACGGAAAATTAATTGTTGATAAACCATGGGAAGAAGGAGCTATTAAATTAATTCAAAAAGCAAAAGTTCCTGTAATTCCTATCTATTTTCATGCAAAAAATAGCCCTTTATTTTATGTGTTATCCAAATTAAACAACAAATTAAGAACGGCTAAATTACCTTCAGAATTATTATCGCAAAAAGGGAGAATTATAAAAGTAAGAATAGGAAAACCTATCCGTGTAAAGGATCAAGAAGAATATAAAAACACCTATGATTTTTGCAATTTTATTAGAAGAAAAACTTACATGTTAGCAAATCCTTTTGAAAAAGAGGTGAAAACATTAAACACATCATCTTTAAAAATGCCAAAAACACCTAAAGAAATTGTTTGTCAAAAAAATATTGGCAAAATGATTCTTGAGGTAGAAACGCTTAGGAATAATAACGGACGATTACTAAAAAGTAAAAACTACGAAGTGTTTTTTTCGGCAAGTAAAAAAATTCCAAACATTATGTTTGAAATTGGCCGTTTGCGTGAAATGACTTTTAGAGAAGTTGGAGAAGGAACAAACAAATCTATTGATTTAGATAAGTTTGATGGCTATTACCATCATTTATTTTTATGGGATACAGAAACTAATAGCTTAGTTGGTGCTTATCGAATGGGCTTAGGAAAGAATATTTACAAAAAATATGGCATAGAAGGATTTTATGTTCAAACACTATTCAAATTTGAACCTGAATTGTATTCAATGATGGAGAATTCTATTGAAATGGGGCGTGCTTTTATTATAAAAGAATATCAGCAAAAACCTATGCCTCTATTTTTGCTTTGGAAAGGAATTGTTCATATTACATTGCGTTATCCTGAGTATAAATATTTAATTGGTGGAGTAAGTATTAGTAATCAGTTTTCAAATTTTTCTAAATCATTAATGATTGAGTTTATGAAATCTCATTATTACGATCCATACATTGCGCAGTATATTCACCCTAAAAAAGAATATAAAGTGAAGCTTAATGATGCAGACAAAGACTTTGTTTTTGATGCAACTCAAGCAGATATGAATAAATTTGATAAAATTATTGACGAAATTGAACCAGGCGCTTTACGAATGCCAGTTTTAATTAAAAAATATGTAAAACAAAACGCTCGTTTAGTTGCATTTAATGTTGATCCTAAATTTAATAATGCTGTGGATGGTTTAATGTATATTAGAGTTGCTGATATACCTGAAAGTACTGTAAAACCTGTCATGGAAGAGTTTTTGGCAGAATTGGAAAATAAAGTTGAAAGTGAAAAAAAATAAAGATGAAGTTCATAAAACTCCATCTTTACATTAGTTTTTAGAACCACTCTTTTTTGTTAGCTTGGTAAGTGTTGAAAAACTCTTCGTCTGATTTTGTAAGATAAATAATACCTTCAATAAATGGTATGATAGCTAAAATACCACAACTTACAAACGTTATAATTAACTGAATAATCCCAGCTTTTGTATAACCAAGTATAAATTTATGTATTCCTAAACCACCGAATAAAATAGCTAATACCCCTACTAAAACTTTTTTATTTTCTTCATTTACTTTTTCACCTTGTACTTCCATTATTTATGTATTTTTTAAATTAATGATGTACAAAGCTACAACATTATGTTAAAAAACTAGAGTCAATTGGTTCCCAAAGTTCAATTTTGTTTCCATCAGGGTCTAAAACCCATCCAAATTTACCGTATTCATACTCTTCAATTTCACCAATAATAGTTATACCTTCTGTTTTAAGTTTGTTTAATAGTTCAATTAAATTTTCAACTCTGTAATTAAACATATATTCTTTTGTTGAAGGCGAAAAATAAGTAGTATCATCTTTAAACGGGCTCCATTGTGTACTAGCTTTAGTACCTTTTGCGTCTTTCCACCAAAAAGTACAGCCCCAATCATTTGTATTAAAACCTAAATGATTTTTGTACCATTCTTTTAATTTTGTAGGATTTTGTGTTTTAAAGAAAAGTCCACCAATACCTGTAACTCTTTTAAATTCTTTTTTAGAAGTTGTTTTCTTTTTTAAAAAAAAGTGCGCTTCAACTTTATCAACTATTGTTTGTGCTAATTTAATTTTAGATTCTACAGTCCAACCTGCAATATGAGGTGAAAGGATTACGTTATCAGCATGAATTAAATAATCGAAAGCTTCAGGCAATATTTCATTTTCAAATAAATTTTCGAAAGATAATTTTTCGTACTCTAACACATCTAAACAAGCTCCTAAAACTTTTTTACTAATAAGCGCTTCAACTAAATCACTTGTAACAATTGCTGATCCTCGGGCAGTATTAATTATATAAAAAGGATTTTTAAAATTATGAATAAATAGAGCATTCACCATATTATGTGAGCCTTTATTAAAGGGTGTGTGCAAACTTAAAACAGTTGTTCTTTCTTGCAATTCCTTTAACGAAACTTGTTTACAATTTTCGTCACCAACACCTTCTTTTATATCGTAACAAATTACTTCAACGTCAAAACCTTTTAATTTTTTCGCAAAGGCTTTACCCATATTCCCATAGCCAATAATACCAACGGTTTTTCCTTCTAATTCAATACCTCTATTAGCTTCGCGAAGCCATTTTCCATTTCTAATTTCTAAGTCGGATTTTTTGAGATTATTAAACAACATTAAAAGCATTCCTAAGGCATGTTCTCCAACAGCATTTCTATTTCCTTCAGGCGCAGCAATTAATTGAATTCCTTTTTTTGCAGCATATTCTTCATCAATACTTTCAAGTCCTGCACCAACTCGAGCAATAAATTTTAAATTGGTTGCTTTCTCTAAAAATTGTGCATTAATATTAAACCTACTTCTAATAACTACACCTTCATAATTGCTAATTATTTCTTCAATTTGTTGTTTGGATGAAATATAATCTTCATTACAAATACAACCTAGTTTTTCTAAACCAGTTTTAAGTAATTTGTGATTTTTATCAATTAAAAGGACTTTCATTAATATTGTTCTTCTTCGTTTGGAAAATCTTGGCTTTTCACATCTGAAATATAGTTTTCAAAAGCAGTATTCATTTCAGCATATAAATCTAAATAACGGCGTAAAAACCGTGGATGAAATTCGTGAGTCATACCTAACATATCATGCGTTACCAATACCTGACCGTCACAACCATTACCAGCTCCAATTCCAATTACAGGAATCGTTAAACTTTCGGCGACTTCTTTTGCTAATTTTGCGGGAACTTTTTCTAAAACTAAGGCAAAACAACCTAATTGTTCTAACAATAAAGCATCTTCTTTTAATTTTTCAGCTTCTTCTTCCTCTTTTGCTCTAACGGTATACGTTCCAAATTTATAGATTGATTGCGGTGTTAAACCAAGATGACCCATTACAGGTATTCCTGCAGTTAAAATTCTTGAAATTGATTCGCTAATTTCACTACCACCTTCTAATTTTACTGAATGTCCGCCAGATTCTTTCATAATTCTAATAGCTGAATCCAAAGCACTCCTAGAGTTTCCTTGGTAACTACCAAAAGGTAAATCAACTACTACCAAACTTCGTTCAATAGCTCTAACAACTGAACTTGCATGGTAAATCATTTGATCTAAAGTAATAGGAAGTGTAGTCTCATGACCGGCCATAACATTGGAGGCTGAATCACCAACTAAAATAATATCAATTCCTGCATGGTCTACTATTTTCGCCATTGTATAATCGTAAGCGGTAAGCATGGCGATTTTTTCGCCATTATTTTTCATTTCTACTAAACTTTTAGTAGTAATTCTTTTATAATCTTTTTTTGCTGATGACATTTGCTTTTGTTTAAATCCTAAAAGGTAAAAGTAGTGAAAATTCAGTTTTGTTTTAAAAGATATCTTTTCATTAATTCTTTGAATGTAAAATGAAACCCGTACAGATAAATAAAAGTTTGAAAAATAGTTATAATAAGTTTATATTTACTTCAAAATTTAGCTACTTTGAGTGAAAACAACAAAAAATTATTAGTTTATGTTAATGAATTAGAAGAGAAGATAGTTGACCTTAGTTTACAGCTAAAAAGTAAATCTAATGCACTTAATTTAGTAATTGAAAGCAATAATAAGTCTATTGGGAAACTAATTCATAATCTAAAAAATCCAGTTGGGATAATTTTTTCTTTTTCTGACATGATGCTTGAAGATATTGAAGATTACTCTACAGAAAAATTAGAAAAACACATACAAATAATTAAAAATTCGGCTAATTTTTCGTTGCAATTGTTAACTGCAGTAGCAAAAAATGCACAATTACATTCGCCAAAACTTACGTATAATTTTAAGAGTGTAAATTATATAGATTTAGTTACAGAAATTATAAATGAGTTTTCTAAAAAAGCTTCAAAAAAAAACTGTATAGTTGAAAAAAGTATAATGAAATCTCCTATAAATTTAAAAATTGATAAAACTGAAATTTCTTTGGCTATAAACCATGTTTTAAATAATGCGCTTAGATATTCTAATGAAATTTCAACAATAAAAATTACCGTTAAAGAAAATTTAAACACTATTGAAACTATTGTAGAAGATGAAGGAATTGGAATTTCTAAAGAGAATTTATCAGCTATTTTTAACGATTTTTTTGTAGTAAACACCTATTCAGAAGATAAGAAAAAATGTATAGGACTGGGGTTGCCAATTGCATGTAAAATTATGAAAGACCATAAAGGAACTATTTCTGCAACAAGCACATTAAATAAAGGATCAAAATTTATAATTTCCTTACCCAAATAATAGTTTCAAGAATTAACTACAGAGTGCTCTTGTATTTAAGTTTGTATATTCTAAAATATTAAAATACCTTTATAAGATATAAAGCCCCAAAAAATAGAAAATGAAAAAGAAGGTTAACATAAAAACTAATCTTACAACTTTAACCAAAGAACTACAAAACCCTAAACAAACAGCATTAAAATTAGGTGATAAATATTTTACATTTTTTGAACATGCACCTATTGCCCTTTGGATAGAAGATTTTTCTGAAGTAAAAAAATATGTTGAAAATGGAGTTAAAGAAAGTAATTTAGATATTGAATCTTTTATTAGAAACAACAACAAAGTAATTCATAAAATTAGTTCTTTGATGAAAATAAAAGAGTTTAATGCTACAGCGGTTAAACTTTATAAAGCGAAAGATAAATTACATTTATTAGAAAATATTTCGAGAATATTTACAGAAAAGTCTTTTATAGATTTTTCTCAGTTAGTGATTGATATTTTATTAGGTAAAAAAGAATCATCAATAGAAACCGTCAATAAAACGTTAGACGGAAAAGAGTTTAATGTGTTGATTAAATTTAGTATTGATTTTGAAAACTTTGAAAATGTAATAGTATCTGCAGAAAATGTTACAGATAAAATTAATTCAGGTAAAAAACTTAACACCACCAAAAATTTATTTTCAAATACATTATCAAGTATTAAAGACGGGTTTGTAATACTAGATAATAATTCAAATTATTTATACATAAATAAAGAAGCTACAAAATTATTAAAAATTAAAAATTCCCAAGCCATCATAGGGAAAAACATTTGGCATGAATTCCCTGAAAAAGAAGGAGATATATTTTATGATAATTACCAAACTGCATTAAAAACGAGAAGGCCAGTTAGATTCGAAAATTATTTTGAACCTTGGAGTCGTTGGTTTGAAAATAGAATTATACCTTCAAATGAAGGAATGCTATTGTTTTTTAATGAAATAACGAATCAAAAAGAAACAGAAGATAAAATTAAAGAAGCTTATAATATTATTAATAAAAGTTCCTCAATTGCAATTTTATGTAAAAATAAATGGGACTTTCCTTTTGAATTTGTATCTGAAAATGTATTAGGTTTATTTGGTTATACAAATATCGAATTATTATCAAATAATATTAAAATTGCTGAATTAGTTTACCCAGAAGATTTAAATAAAATAAGAACACAGCTTTTTAAAATAAAGAATAGTACAACCTCAAAAACCATTAAACCTAAACCTTTTAGAATTATAACAAAAAAAGGTGAAGTTAAATGGATACGAACTACTATTGATACTGTTAGAAATAAAAATAAAGAAATTACACATATACAAGGTATAGCCGAAGATATAACAGAGCAAAAAAACACTGAAGATTTATTAGTTGAAAGCAACCAACGATTAAAAGATCAATTTAATAATACTCCGTTAGGCTCAATAATGTGGGATTTAGATTTTAGAATTTTAGAGTGGAATAATTCAGCAGAACGAATTTTTGGGTATAGCGCAGAAGAGGTAAAAGGAAAGATAAATAAAGATTTATTAACACCTCCTCATTTACTAGATGAAATGGAAGTTCTTAGAAATTCACAGTTTGCCAAAAAAAAGAGCTTTATTAATACGAATGAAAACATCACAAAATCTGGTAAAATTATTACTTGTGAATGGTATAGCGTTACCTTAAAAGATGCTCAAAATAATATAATTGGATCAGCTTGTTTAGTTGATGATATCACAGAACAGATCGCTTCCAAAAAAATAATTGAAAAGTCAGAAAAAAGATATAGAGATATTTTTGAAAAAACCATAGATGCTGTTTTAATTATTAGAGATGGTGTTTTTGTTGATTGTAATGAATCTACTTTAAAAATGTTTGGTCATCAAACAAAAGAATCATTGCTTCAATTACACCCATCAAAAATATCCCCAGAAAAACAAGCAGACGGTAGCGATTCATTTATAAAAGCTGAAGAAATGATACAAATTGCTTTTAAAAATGGAAGTCATAGATTTAGATGGCTTCATCAACAAGAAAATGGTCATGTTTTTCCAGCTGAAGTATCACTTACAAGAATTGATGATATTGATAATACAGCAAGAATACATGCAGTAGTTGAAGATATAACTGAAAGAGTTAAAAATGAAAAATTAGAAAATGTACTCTATAATATTTCAAAAGCTGCATTAACAATAAATGATTTTAAAGAATTTGGATTTTTTATTAAAAATCAATTACAACAAGTTATAAATACAAATAATTTTTACATAGCTATCTATAATGAAAATACCAATATAATAACAACACCTGTTTTTGTTGATGAAAAAGAAGAAGTTGAAGATTTTCCTGCAAAAAACTCACTAACAGGTTGCGTTTTAAAATCAAAAAAACCATTATTATTAACGGATAAAGAACATCAAGAGTTAATAAAAAAAGGAGAAGTAAGTTTAATTGGCTCTTCTTCTGAATGTTGGCTGGGCGTGCCTTTAATCATAAATAATAAAGCCATTGGTGCCATTGTGGTTCAAAGTTATAATAACAAAGAAGCTTTTAATAATAATGATGTTAATTTATTGGAGTTTGTAGCTGACCAAATTGCTACAACTATTCAACGTAAAAAAAAGGATGACGAATTAAAACAAGCACTTTTAAAAGCTCAAGAATCGGATAAATTAAAATCTTCATTCTTGGCAAATATGAGTCATGAAATTAGAACACCAATGAATGGGATAATTGGTTTCTCAGAATTATTTTTAGAACCAAACTTATCTGAAAAAGAAAGAAATAAATTCGCCAAAATAGTAATTAATAGTAGTAGACAATTATTATCAATTGTAAACGATATTTTAGATATTTCAAAAATTGAAGCTGGCGTTATGCAGTTAGATTATGAAGGTGTTTATTTAAATGATTTATTGGATAATTTGTATGGGTTTTATAAACCAAAAGCCAAAGAAAGCAATTTAGAATTAAGGTGTATTAAAGGCTTAGAAAAAACGAAAAGCTTTATTGAAGTAGATAAAACCAAATTAAATCAAATTTTAACTAACTTGTTATCCAATGCATTTAAGTTTACAGATGTTGGAAGTATAGAGTTTGGATATGAATTAACAGGAAATAACTTACAGTTTTTTGTGAAAGATACTGGAGTTGGAATTGAAAAGAATCTTCAAGATAAAATCTTTGATCGATTTATTCAAGCAAATATAGATTTGAGTAAAAAACTACAAGGAACGGGTCTTGGGTTATCAATTTCTAAAAAATTTGTTGAATTATTTAAAGGTAAAATTTGGGTTGATTCAAATAATAATGGAACCTCTATGTTTTTTACAATTCCATATAATAAATTAACAGCAGTAAAAATAAATTCGGATAACAAAGAACAAAAATCGAAAATTGAAGTGAAAAATCAAGAAATAAATATTTTAGTAGCTGAAGATGAGGAATATAATATGATGTATATTAACGAATTGTTTTCAAAAACGAATTTCAAAATTATTGAGGCAAGTAATGGAAAAGAGGCCGTAGAATTATTTCTAAATAAACCTGAAATTGATTTAGTATTGATGGACATTAAAATGCCTATTATGGGTGGAAATGAAGCTATGAAAGCTATTAAAAAAGAAAAACCATCATTGCCTATAATTGCATTATCTGCTTTTGCTATGGAATCTGATAAAAAAGCAGCAATTAAAGAAGGTTTTGATGCCTATTTAACAAAACCAATTGATAAAAAATTACTATTTAATATTATTAATAAATACTCGAATTAAAAATATTAAAATATTGGAAAACAACCTATTTTAATTATTTAAATTTATTGCGACATATATAGGTTTTCAAAATTCAGCCATTGTATAGCAAACACATTTCTGTTATTTAATAATCATGAAAATAGGGAAATAATTTATTTAATAGATTCAAGAAGAAGGTTAGGATGTAATTACAATAATGAATAACCGAAATATTTAACTATTTTAGCATTTAAGTACCATATTTAATGTCTTCAATAAAAAAACATATACTAAATCCAAATAAGTGGATTAAATTACATGCTGATTATTTGTATAATTATACGATAAGTAGAATTAACAATCAAGATTTATCAAAAGATATTGTACAAGATACTTTCTTTGCTGCGCTTAAAGCAAAAGATAATTTTCAAGGTAAGGCTAGTGAAAGAACTTGGTTGATTTCTATATTGAAAAGAAAAATTATAGATCATTATCGTAAAATAAATTCAGCAAAAGGGAAAACTGAAGTAAAAATGAACTTTTATTCAGATGGAGATAGAGAAGGTGAATGGATTGAAGAATGTGTACCAAACTCTTGGAAGACTGAAGTTGAAAAAAATATTGAAAATACAGAGTTAAGTGAAGCTATAGAAAAATGTATTGATGATTTGCCAGAAAAGTACGCTATGGTGTTTAGAATGAAAACGATACAGCAGTTTGAAACAGAAGAAATATGTAAGGAATTAGAGATCACATCGTCAAATCTTTGGGTAATTATCCATAGAGCCAGAACTCAATTAAGAAAATGCTTGGAAGAAAATTGGTTTAAAAATTAAAGAATACAAAAAATGAAAATAAGCTGCGATGAAGCAACCAAAATTTGTGATAAGAACCAATATGGTGAAGCTTCTTTATGGGAAAAAATAAAATTAAATCTTCATTTATTTTTATGTAAAAAATGTGGTCTTTATTCAAAACAAAATACAGTTTTAACTAAATGCTATGAAGCTCATAAAAACACTAGTAATGGAGCTTCACATTGCCTTAGTATAGAAGATAAGGAACATTTAGAAGAAGAATTAAAGTCTAGAATTTAATTTTTGAAATAAATCAAAATAAAAGGAAGGAACTTACATAAAGTTTTTTTTGAATCTTTATACATAATGAATTTTTTACCAGATAAAATTGACAAATATATTGTAGCTCATTCTCAAAAAGAACCTGAAATTTTACAACAATTAAATAAAGAAACTTGGCAGAAAGTACTAAATCCACGTATGCTTAGTGGTGCTTTTCAAGGGCGTTTGTTAGCTATGATTTCTAAATTAATACAACCGTTAAATATTTTAGAAATTGGGACATATACAGGTTATTCGGCTTTATGTTTAGCTGAGGGAATACAAAAAAAAGGAACACTTATTACCATTGATAAAAACGAAGAATTAGAGAGTTTCGCTAAAAAATATATTGATAAATCACCGTATAAAAACCAAATTAAACAATTGGTTGGAAATGCCATAGAGATAATACCTGATTTAAATGAAAAATTTGATTTGGTTTTTATTGATGCTGACAAATCAAACTATGTTAATTATTTCAACTTAATAATTGATAAAATGAACTCTGGTGGTGTTATTTTATCAGATAATGTATTGTGGAGTGGCAAAGTTGTTGAAGAAGTTAACCCGAAAGATAACGACACAAAAACACTATTAGCATACAATCAATTATTAAATTCTGATGATAGAATTGAATCAATTTTACTCCCAATTCGTGATGGTTTAACTATAAGTAGAGTAAAATAACATTCGTTTTTTTGTTCCTAAAGCTTCGTAACGAGAGTTCGATATAAGAAAATAATACAAATTGTTGAATTAGTGCGTTTTATAGTTGTTTTGTCATTCCTGCGAAGGTAGGAATCCATAAATAGGATACGTTTAGATTCCTGCCTTCGCAGGAATGACACCCGTTTTTACTATAGAATTTATAAATGACTAATAATCAGAAGTCTTTATGTCGAACTCAGGTTCATAAGTAAGAAATATAATAAAAAATAAAGGAACCCAATGGGTTGTATTTGTAATAAAAACCTGAAAACTATACCAATTAATTGCACTTTTTGAATATAAAAAAAGAAATAATTGTTTGTTGTAATTAATAAGTGAATTCAGAAAGTCCAAGATTACTTATTCCTTTTAATAGGCCCTTTTATATCGTCAATTATAGTGTCTTTTATTTTACTAACAGGATTGGTAAAATCATCAAAATTATCTGTCACTTTACTTATTTCTTTACGGATGTTTTTAGCAACATCAATATCGATATCGTTTTTTTCAGCACTATTTTTAATTTCCCGTTTAATATCATTCGTGGCGTCTTTAATTTGGCGCATACCTTTTCCCAATCCACGAGCAATTTCAGGAAGTTTATCAGCCCCAAAAACCATAACTACTACTAATAAAACTACAAATATTTCAGGACCACTTATAAATAGAAACATGATAAATTATTTAGATTGCAAAGATAGTTAAAAAAATAGTTCAAAATTATATTGAATTTGAATAGTTAAAAACCATCTAAACTTGTTTTATAGTTTGTATTGAAGAGCAATCCATTTTCCGAAAACCCATTAATTATAAATTGATATTCATCTGAAAATTCATTTGTAGGGATTTTAATAATCACTTCTCCCTTTTTATTGGTTTGAAGCTTATTTTTCCAATCTATTTCCGACCAACTATATGCTTCTTTTGTGTACATGTTATATTGTGGTTTGTAATAATTAGTTGCCCTATCAAATCCAGTAAGTAATATGAGTTCTTTGTAAAGGTTTTCTCCATCCTCTTCAAAATATTTATGATTTCCTTTTTTGCGGTAAATTTTAATAATACCACCTGTACCATCAATACCACCACCAGCACCAGATTTATTAATTAAAATTTCATCAATATCTTTCATGCTCAGCTCTTTTAACTTTTCAATATCACCATCACGGTTTAAACTTGTATTGTCTAAATATATTTTAGGAGGATATGTATTATCTGGATTCATATTTTTACCTGCAAAAGTAACACGTGCATTTCTAAGAGAAATAAAATATCTACCCCAAGCAGTTCGTTTTATATAACCTAAAGATGTAAAGTATTCAAATACCGTTTGAAATGTTGTTTCCATACGCTCTGTCACTTTTTTATTTTGATAAAAATCTGAAGCAATTATAGTATGTTTGTGTGCTAGCTCATTTTCTTTATCATAAAATGTTTTCTCCTTTTTTGAAACAACAGTTTTGAGTATTATTTGGTCTAGCACCTCAATGTTAGGGTATAATTTATAATTGATTACAGTTAAGTTTTCTGAAGTTGCTATTAAGTTATTATTAACTACATAGTCAGGTTTTATATAATTAGCAATAAGAGATTTGTAATTTTTTGTTTCTGGTTTGTCTTTAACAAAACTAATTTGAGTAGGCTTAACTAAAGCTTCCCCTTTTTTAATTAAGGCAATTTTCACATGGTCATTTTTGTAAGCATATACATTTTTAAAATTGAACTCTTTATGCTCATTGAATTTGCTAAAATTAACTAGCCTATTTTCTTTTGATAATATTCCAATATCATATCCTTTCTTAATTTTTTTTATGCTTCCTTTTACGTCAAAACCATTTTCAAAATTAACTGTTTTTTTAGGATTAACTTCTTTTATTTTTTCTTCTAAAGAATAAGTACTCCAGCCTTGATTTAATAATAATAAATCTAAATATTCCGTTTCTTTAACACTACCATTTTTAAAATAATAGGCTGAATTTTCAATTGCTCCTTTCACATAAGGACTTAATAAAAAGGCACTTTTAATAGTTTGATTCTCATGAAATGATTTTGAATTCTTTGGAAGTACAGATAGGCTTAATTGTGCGCTAATTGGCTCAAATGTTGAATTAATTGTTCTAATTTTAAAACTCGTAGAATCATTTTTAGTTTCAAGCTCATCAATTAAAATAGCTGTTTGTTTTTCTTGTTTATTTACAAAAAATTTACGATCTGCAATGGGCTGATGGTTTTTAAATAAAGTAACAATGTTTACTCCATGTTGCATTTTACTTTTATCAAAAAATAACTCCTGTTGCGTTTCTTCACTATTTTTTAAAGTAAGTGTTATAGCTTCACTTATGGTATTATTTCGGTAAAAAATTAATGCTAATGAATCTTGTTTTAATAATGGTAAAGAAGCTTTATTTGTTTTGAGTGTTAGTTTTAAATATGAACTAATTGTAGTGTTATCTATGTTAAATATAATTCCGATTTCTTTTACCTTTGGTAAATTTATTTTTTGAATAGTATTATTAATTGAAATTATTGCAGTGTATGTTTCTCCCTTATATGGAGTAAAACTACACTTGCTCATTCCAAATTCGTTACCTTTAAATTTTGTAATTTCTTCTTCTTTAGCATTTATAATTTTTCCAGTAAAAGTTAAACCAGTATTATTAATTAGGGCTTTAATTCCAATAACGTTTTCTACATCTTCTAATAAATAGCCACTTTCTGGAAATAGCTGAATATCGTAATTAGCAACTTCATTAGTGTTATTTATAAGTTGTTTCTCGGAAGGATTTATAATTTCAATTTCTTGAATAAATAAGTTCTCTTTACCAAAATTTTGCATATAATTCGTAAAACCTTGGATGAAATATTTTCCAGAAGTATAAGTTGACTTTATTAAAAAATCTCCAATACCAACACCATCACTTATAAAAATAGTTTTACGTTCAATTATTTCACCGTTCTCATCTAATAAATTAACGTGTAAGTTAGTAGTGTAGGGAGAAGAATAATTACTTTTATCTTCAGCTACATATGCTGTAAACCAAACGTTTTCATTTGTAAAATAAGTACTTTTATTAAGATGGATAAAAACTTTTTCTCTAAATAAAGCATCTTTTTGCAGTGGATTAATGATAGATGTAGTTATGCTTTGTTGAGAGAAAACAACAGAAAATTTAATAATAAACACTAAAAATAATACTGATTTTATATTATTCATGATAAGTTGCATTTTGAGAGATTTACTGACTGTTTTTTAGTTTTTGTTTTACTTTCTCAGACCATCTGATTAAGTTTTGAAAATTTGTACCATTATTGGTGTCAGTGGTAATTTTTTTAACAGTTAAAGAAGCTTCATTAAATTTTTGATCACATAAAATTTTAGCTTCTTCAAAAGTGCTACTTTTAGAAATCTTTGTTTTAAATTCTCGGTTATAGATTTCATAAACATCAAAAATTAAATTGATGTACATCAATTTATGATTGATACGATTATAAGAACAAAAAGAAGAGTTTCTATCAAATAAAGTTTTAGTGCTAAATTGTTTTTCACCTAACTTATTGGTGTAAATATCTAACAGAAAACTAAAATTTAATTGTTCATCAATTTCAGATTTGTTAGCTTTTTGTTTAAATTCTGATATAGAATAGGCCTCTTTATCAACTGCTTTTGTAGCACCTTGTTTATAAGCTTTGTGATCTATAATATTTTCTTTATCCTTTAACAAACTTAACTTAATATTTTGCCATTTTAGTGGCTTGTTTTCTTGCCAAGTGATAATTGAAGGGCGTATATATTGAAAGTAATTTGAAGGGATAGTTGTATTGTAATTGATTAGGTAGCCATACTTTTTAAAAAAATTTATAGACATTTTCTCTTTATAACTTTTCGGAAATTGATAGTTTAAATCCCAAAATTCTTCAGAAGCTTGTAATGCTCTAATTTTATCATAATCATTATTAAAGTTTATATTATGGGTGAAATATGGATTTTGAAAAGAAGTGTTATAATCGTAAAAATAGAGAAACGAATGCGAAGTGATAATTTCAAAATTGCCTTTAGAGCTATAGTTCATTGTAAACTCAAAATCTAACGATTGAATTTTAGAATAATCATGAGGATTAAAATTAATGTTTAGTTGAATGCTTTTTGGAGTTACAGTATCGTCTTCAATTATAGATGACAACCCATCAGTTATAAGATTTTCACCAGTTAATGTTATCTTTTTAATGGTTAATGTTTCTTTATTAAAAATAATAGTACCAGCCAAAAGCCTTCGGTTTGCCCTTTTAGGCACAAACGAAATTGAGAGATCTTCTAGGTCACAAGAGGTACATTCATCAATTTTTACTATATATTTTCCTTTAATTGCTCCTAAAGATAAATTCCCTGGATATAAAGGCAATAGTTGCTTAAATTTTTTAAATAATTGAAAGTCTTTTAAAATATCAGTATTGTTTAAACTATAAAAGGGGAACGTTGCATTTTGACCAAAACGACCACTTTTTAAGTTTAAATCTACAATTCCTTTCGATAAACTTTGTTTACTATTATAGAATCCTTCAATAATCTCAATTGGAACACCTCTTGCCGATGAGGTTAACGTAAGAAACGCTTTACTTTTAGTAATTAGTTGTTTTCCCCTATACTTCTGAATTAAACTATTTAAGAGGTTATAGGTATAGTTTTTATTTTTTTTAGCAACAACTAAAACTTGATTTAAATGAAATGTGTTTGGTGTTAAATATAATTTTGAATTTTCCTTAAAATAAGATACAGCTATTTTTTTAGTTTTAAATCCAATAAACCTAATTTCTAAAGAATCTAAAGAAAATCTAGTATAAATTTCAAATTTTCCATCTTCATTTGTAATGGTGTAGTAATTATTACTGCTTATAATTTTTATAGTTGCATACGGTAGTGAAGTTTTGGTTTCTTTATCAAAAATAAAGCCCTCAATAGTTGATTGAGAAAAAGAAACAGTAGTTATTAATAAAAATAAAAGAAATGTAATTTTTTTCATAGTTGTATTTGAATTAATCAACTAAATTTTAACAAATATTATTCCAAGTTTAACTCTCTACAAAAAAGCACTATTAATCACTGTTTCATTTTTTTGTCAGCATCCGTTTAATTTCATTCAATTTCATTAATGCTTCAATAGGTGTAAGTATATCAATATTGATGGTTAAAATTTCTTCTTTGATGTCTTCTAACAAAGGGTCATCCAATTTAAAAAAGCTTAACTGTAAATCGTTTTCAGCAGCATTTTTTAAAGTTTCTTTTATATCAGTATTGGTATGATTTTTCTCTAATTGTTTTAGCATTTTACTAGCTCTATGAACAACAGCAGTTGGCATTCCTGCTAATTTTGCAACATAAATTCCAAAACTATGTTCGCTTCCACCAGAAACTA
>NZ_JASFZF010000084.1:0-31750 GCF_046055765.1 Lutibacter sp.
ATCTTCATATTCAAATTCAACAATAATAGGCATTACTAAATCACCAGGTTTTTCAAACTTCAATTCGTAAAAATATTTTGGAGCTTTCATTGTCTTTTTTTCTTCCGAAGAAAAATTTTGATCAATATAATCACTTAATAAATTATAATCCTCTGCTTTTTTAGTTTTCAAATCTTTTCTAAAGTCTTTACTATCTTCAGAAATTAAATACAATGAAGGTGGTAATTGATCTACTGTTATTCCATAGCGTTTTGCCATATTTTGAGCTCTTTCAGTAGGTTTATCTGTAACATAATATTTTTTCACTTCTTTTATACCAATATCATTATTTCCAGTAGTGTAAAACCAGCCCCTCCAAAACCAATCTAAATCCATTGCTGAAGCATCTTCCATACTTCTAAAGAAATCAGCAGGAGTAGGGTGTTTAAATTTCCATCTTTTTGCATAAGTTTTAAAAGCATGGTCAAATAATTTTGGTCCCATAATAGTTTGACGAAGCATAAATAAACCAGCAGCTGGTTTAGCATACGCATTTGACCCAAAATTGATAATATTATCACCCTGAGTCATAATTGGAGTTAAGCTACTTTGATCTCCTTTCATATAACCCACAACATTTTTTGGGTATTTTTCCAAAGGAAACAATTCTGAATCATAGTTGTATTCAGCTAAAATTTCAACAAAAGAATTTATTCCTTCATCCATCCAAGTCCACTGGCGTTCATCAGAATTTACTATCATTGGAAAAAAGTTATGTCCTACTTCATGCGTTATCACACCAATCATCCCTTTTTTTGTTCTTTCAGAATATTTACCTTCGGCATTTGGTCTACCAAAATTCCAACAAATCATTGGGTATTCCATTCCTTGACGTTTTGCATTTACTGAAGTAGCTTGTGGATAAGGATAATCAAATGTATGTTCTGAATATACTTTTAATGTATTGGCTACAGCTCTTGTTGAATGTTTTTCCCAAAGTGGGTTTCCTTCTTTAGGAAATAAAGAATATGCCATTACAGTTTTTCCGTTTATAGCTACAGCCATTGCATCCCACAATAATTTTCTTGAAGATGTAAATGCAAAATCACGAACATTTTCAGCATATAATTTCCAAGTTTTAGTTCCATTAGATGTACTTTTTTTTGTTGCTAAAGCATCTTCAGGTGTTACAATATACATTGGATTGTCAAATGTTTCTTGTGCTTGTTGGTAGCGTTTATATTGTTTTTTTGTAAAAACTTCTTTTGGATTTTGAATTACACCAGTTCCATTTAAAATATGATCTTTGGGTGTTGTAATTGAAACATCATAATTACCAAACTCTAAGGCAAACTCGCTTCTTCCCCAAAATTGTAAATTTTGCCATCCTTCAACATTATTGTAAACGGCTAGTCTTGGAAAAAACTGTGCAATAATATACAAATTGTTACCATCAGGTAACGGTTCATAACCAGATCTTCCTCTGTCCGCGGTATAATCATTAATATTATACCACCATTTTATATTAAAAACAAAACTTTCACCTGCAGCAATTGGTTTCGCTAAATCAATGCGCATCATGGTATTATTAATCATATAGTCAATTGCATTTCCATTTGCATCTACAATATGTTCAATGTTAAAACCACCTTGAAAAGGTTTTCCCATAAACAATTTTGTGAATTTTGAAGGAGAATATAAGGCATCTGGTCCACCACCTTTTATATCGTTGGTTTGTGAATTTGGTGCTCTCATATTTTGGTCTAGCTGAATCCATAAATAGTCCAAATTATCTTTAGATCTATTATGATATGTAATTGTTTCTTCACCATAAAGTTTTTGAGTATCATCATCTAAAACAATATTCATTTTATAATCAACTTGTTGCTGTGTGTACTCATACCCTGGAGCTCCTGAGGCTGTATGTTGCTTATTTGGAGTTGGTAATTCTTCTTTTATTTGTTTGAACTTACTAACATTTAAATGTCCAAATTGGCGTTCTTTTTTTTGCGTTATTTCTTGTGCAAAAAATGGAGTTGATAGAAACACTAAAGACAGTGCTACTAGAAGTATTTTTTTCATGGTAGATGATTTATAAATTCTAGAGTGAAAATTAATTATTTTCAATAAGAATTAAATAGTATTCTTAAAACTTTAACAAACCTTTATCATTTTTCCTTGTTAAATAAAATGTTTTATGAATATTATTTGCATGTATTTTAATAAGATTCTGTTGATTTTCAAAATCTCTAAATAATGAATTATTGAAGACTTCAATTGAATTAATGGATTGAATATTAGTTATTTCTAAATAAAAACGAACAATATTATCATCATATTCTTTTCCAATGTAGTTCACTATTTTATACTCGTTATTTATGTTAACTTTAAAATGTTGGTTTAAGTAATTTTTAAAATAAACATCAATACTATCAACTTCTTCTTTGCTATCAATGTTTAATCTCGTATTATAGTCTTTATTAAGTGTAAACTCTATATCGTCAATAAATATTCCTAAAGTTATTTGAACTGCTTGTTGTTCTTTAACATATTCAATTTCACATAAACTAATATAATACTTGTGTAAACTAAAAGCTAAAAGAGGAATTGTTAGAAAAAGTACAAAATATTTTGAAAATTTCATTCTAATAAATTTATTGGCTAATTAACAAAAAGCATTCCAAAAAACAAGTTATAATATTTATAAATCTCTTTAATTATTAATTGAATTAAATTTTTTGGCTTGTTTTACTAGAAAATTTTTAATAATAATTTCATCTTTATTATAGAATTCATTTAATCCATTTCCTTCACAATAATCTAAAAATAAATTGATCTTATCATTAGGAATTTGAAGCCATTCAATATAAAAAGCATCCTTGTATAAATTTCTAATAAAGTTAGGGAATTCACGTTTTTGTTGCTCTAATTTTTCTATTTCGGCTTTCTTTTTCTTTCTTCTTAAACGTGCCTTTTTGGTGAGCATCATAAATAATGCAATTGGATTTAAACCACCTGCATGAGCATTCGGATCAGTTAAGTTTCTAGCATTAGGAGCTTTATTATTTATAATTTTATCATTATCTAAAATAGTTCCTTTGGTAACCGCAATATTGATGCTATTCAATAATATTTTTTTATCTAACATTATTTCATCAAGTTGATTGAAATCTGGTTCTAAATAAACTATAACTTTTTTTGATTTTAAATGCGTTTTCGAAATTTTAATAATTCTATTTATATAAATGAGTGAGGAAAATAGTAGTGAATCACCTTCTTTTGCATAAATTGTGAAAGTTCCATTTAAATTGCTTGAAGTTCCTAAACTTGTTGCTTTATTCAAAATATTTATATCTGGTAAAAGTGTTGAATTGAATTTAACAATTCCTTCAAGTTTTAGGTGTTTATTTTCTTGAGCGTTCGTTTTAAAAACAATAAACGTCAATATTAAAAAAAGAATTCTAGATGTATTATTTCTTAATTTCATTGTAGGTTTTACTTTCTTCTTGTACTATTTTTATGACTTCTAATAAGTTGTTTTTGGTATAATATTCAATAATGTTTCTATATTCACAATAACTTAAAAAGTGGTTAATTTTTTCTTCAGGAATATGTAATTCTTTTGTGAAAAAATCAATACCTAAATCCATTTTAATTTTTGAAGGAAAATCCTTTTTTGTTTTTAATTGGGCTTTTAATTTTCTAAGTTTAATCATATAATAATCAGGTATAGAGGCACTTCCACCTGCGCCATTCATCATTATTGGGTCTGTTACATCTTGTGCATTTGGAGCTTTTAAAAAGCCATGAGTATCAGGAGGTAAAACCTTATTCAAATCACTTAACTTATACACAAAATTATGTTTTGGTAAAGTATCTATTGGAGTTTTGTTAAGATCTGAATTTAAATTGCCCGATAAGCCGTGTAAAAAAACTTCATTTAAATTATTCACCATTGCAATTAATTGAATTTCAATTTTTTTAGACTGAATATGAGTTTTATCTATACTAATTTTTAATTTTTTGTACTGTATTGATGAAATAAGTAACGTATCATTTTTTAATACATTTAGTTCAAATTCACCAAATTTATTACTAATTGTACCGTGTTTAGTACGAAGGTTTATAATATGTACATTCTCTACATCATTATTTAAACTAACTATTTTTCCAACAATAGTAGTTGATGTTTCTTGAGAAAAACAACTCATAGCAAGAAATATTAAAAAAAGTAAGTTGGTTAATCTTAATCTCATTAAAACAAAGTAAGATATTGAAATCTTAAAATAGTATTAATGCTGTGGTAAACTTTTGTTAAAGATTGTAATTTAGTATATTTGATAAAACTTATTTTTAATGAAAAAACTATTGATTGCCAGTACTTCAACTGTTCATGGAAAGGCTTATTTAGAATACATTTTACCTCAATTATCTGATTTTTTTAAAGGAATTCATGAAATTTTATTTATTCCTTATGCACGCCCAAGTGGACTTACTCATGAAGAATATACAAATAGAGCTAAAGAAGGTTTTAATAAAATAAATATTAATTTAAGAGGAATTCATGAATTTGATAATCCTGTAGATGCTGTAAATAATGCAAAAGGAATTTTTGTAGGCGGTGGAAATACTTTTTTACTGGTTAAACAATTATATGAACATAAATTAATTTCAACAATTAAAAATGTGGTTGAAAACGGGATTCCTTATTTTGGAACCAGTGCTGGAAGTGTTATTACTGGCGTAACTATGCAAAACACTAATGACATGCCAATTATATATCCACCAAGTTTTGATACTTTTGGGTTTTTAAATTTGAATTTAAATTGTCATTACTTAGATGCAGATGTAAATTCTACACACATGGGTGAGACAAGAGAAACTCGTATAAATGAGTTTCATACAATAAATAAAATTCCTGTTTTAGGATTAAGAGAAGGAAGTTGGTTGCAAGTTGAAGGTCAAAAAATACTTTTAAAAGGTGATTTAAATGCTCGTTTATTTCAGCAAAATAAACCAGCTATTGAATTACCTCCTGAAACCGATTTTAGTTTTTTAATGTAATTTTTAAAAATGAAGAAATAATTTGAGCATCAGGTGATTTTTTTACTTCCTCTGATAAAATTTTATACATTTTCCCAACTCTTAGAGTATCAATAGTTGAAGATTTAAGTTGATCTCTTAATATCATTGCAGAAACATAAGAGTCTTTATTTTGAAGAATATATTGATAACTAAACTCAACAAATTCATGTTCAATATTTTTCATTTCATTTCCAATAAAACGTAACTTTTCAGCATCATTTTCAAGCCTTGCTTTTTGAAATTGAGGAAATAAATAGTCTATTTTTTTAAAAATATTTTTAGATGTTGTTTTGTAATCGTTCAATTTAGTATTTAGAGGAGAACCTGTAATTAAAGGATCAGTTATTGCTTTTGAATTTATGATAATATTTAAAGGTGTATTTTCAATAATAAATGGTGTAATTGAAGAATAATTTTCAAATGTTAATGCAAAACGCTCAGGGAATTTAACGATTCCTATAAACTTAAAATGATTGTTTATTATTTCAGAAGAGTCTATTGGGTAAATTGAAGTTTCAATTATTTTATTTAAGTACACTTTTTTTGAATAAAAATTTTCTAAAGTGCCTTTAATTTCAAAACTAGTTGAATTATTCAAAGGTGTTTGTAGTTGTTTTTTTACTTGTGTAGGGTTTTGAGCACAAGAAAACAACAATAAACCTAAAAAATAAAGTAAAAAAAACCGTTTCATTTTAAAATAATGACTTAATAATTCATATACTCCACAATTTCAAGTCCATAACCAGTCATACCAATACGTTTTGTAATTGATGGAGCGTTTGATAAAATACGTAATTTACTAATCTTTAAATCGTGTAAAATTTGGGCACCAATTCCAAAATCTTTATCATCTGGTTTAATTCTTGGAATTTTATTTTCAGTTTCATTTTGTGCTTCTTTCAGTAAAGATAAACGGTTAACTAGGTTAAAAGATTGATTTTCTTGACTTATAAAAACTACAGCTCCTTTTCCTTCATTATCTATCATTTTAAAAACCCTAGAAAAAGTATCATCAGGTTTTTTTGTTAAAAGTCTAATAATATCATTATTAATTAATGAAGAATTAACACGAACAGTTATCGCTTCATTAGAACTCCAAGAACCTTTTGTGAGTGCAATGTGAACTTGATTATTTGTGGTTTGTTTATAAGCTCTTAACCTAAATTCTCCAAAACGAGTTTGCGTAGTAAAATCTTCAATCTTATAAATTAACGAATCATATTTCATACGATAAGCAACTAAATCTTCAATTGAAATTATTTTTAAGTCGAATTTTTTCGCTACTTCTAACAATTGCGGTAAACGAGCCATTGTTCCATCTTCATTTAAAATTTCAACTAAAATACCAGCTGGTTGAAAGCCAGCTAAGCGAGCTAAATCTATTGATGCTTCTGTGTGTCCGGTTCTTCTTAAAACACCACCTTCTTTTGCTCTTAAAGGGAAAATATGGCCAGGTCTTCCAAAATCATCGGGTTTTGTATTAGTTGAAGTTAAAGCCTTTATAGTTTTTGCTCTGTCTTGAGCTGAAATACCTGTAGTACATCCATCACCAATTAAATCTATCGAAACGGTAAATTGTGTATTATGTAATACGGTATTTTTATTTACCATAAGCGGTAAATCTAATTCTTCACTACGGGCTTCTGTTATTGGTGCGCAAATAAGACCTCTACCATTTTTTGCCATGAAATTTATCATTTCAGGAGTAACACATTCGGCAGCAGCAATAAAATCACCTTCATTCTCTCTGTCTTCATCATCAACAACAATAATCATTTTACCATTTTTAATATCTTCTATGGCTTCTAATATTGTGTTTAGTTTTATTTTATTTTTAGGACTTCCCATTATTTAGTGGTTGTTTTATTTGTGAATTTACTAAAAAGTTTTTGGGTGTTTTCAAATACTGAATCAATGTTAAAAATACCCATTCCTTTTGTTGCTCTTCTTGTAAGTAATATACCAAAGGGTAATAATATTATTGTAGATAACCAACTCCCAAATAAGGCTGTTATTGCACTTTCTTCAGATAAGTTTTTACCTAATTGAGATATGAAAAAATAGATTACAAAAATAGTTATTGCCATAATCATTGGTAAACCAAAACCACCTTTTCTAATGATTGAACCTAAAGGTGCTCCAATAAAAAACAATACTAAACATGCTAAAGAAAATGAAATTCTATAATAAATTTCATGGTCATAAAGATTCAATAATTTCCTTTTGTCTTTGAAGCTTTTTTCCTGACTTTTATTACGATCAATTATTCGTTTTAGCAATTGTAATGATTCATTTATAACTATATTTTTATTTTTAAGCGTGAAATTTTCTAGTATTTCAGGTGTTAAAGTATCATCAATAAGAGAATCTTCATATTTATATAATTTTTTAACTTCCATAAGTTTGTATAAATATTTAGCTCTTTTATCAATAAATTCATCATATTTTTTTTTTGTTTTTTTAGAAGTAGAATCTAATTGAACAATGCTTAGCATCCCGTGGTGTTCTTTTATTTTTTCATCATCTAAGCTACCATCATCATTAAAAGAAGATATATCAATATTGATAATATAAGTACTAAAGGTTGCTTTTGATGCAGGCATTTTAACCCTTTCTTTCGGTCGCATAGACTTTTTTACATGTTCCTCGTAATAATTACCATTCTTTAAGGTTAAAGTCATGTATTTACTACCTTCTTCAGATGAAATAATACCTTTTTCAGCTGTAATAACTTTAATTTTTCCTTTTGCAGCACTTAAGTCAGCAATTTGGACATTTTTAAGCAAGTTTTCTTCTTCACCATATTTTTCTTCAAATTTAATGCTGTAGCCTGGAATTTCGGTATTAAATGCACCTGGCACTAGGGATAATGCAGGTTTTTTCTTTTTTATATTCAAATATAAATTTTTCTGTTTTAAGGTTGCCCAAGGATAAATATTATTTAGAAATATGAAGTTAAGTGCACTAATAAATAAGGTTAAAATAACTAAAGGTTTTATAACTCTCTGTAGTGAAATACCTGCAGATTTTATGGCAGCCATTTCATAATTTTCTGATAAATTTCCAAGTGCCATTATTGAAGACAGTAAAATACCTATAGGTAATGCGGTTGGTGTAAGCATAAGTGCTAAATACCCTAGAAATTTTAAGATGAAGAATATATCAATTCCTTTACCTGCAATTTCATCAAATGCTAACCATAAAGATTGCATCACCAAAACAAATAACACCACAAAAAATGTAGCCAAAAAGGGCTCTAAAAAGCTTTTTAAAATGTATTTATCAAGTATTTTCAACGCTTTTATTTTGGTTCAGAGATGATGTATTTTTTTTGATCTCTGTATTTTGCTGTGTCAAAGATAAAAAGCTTTTCTGATATAGGTTGATTTGTTTTGAAAGTTCTTATTTCAAGAGTTGTAATTGTTTGGTTTTCACCTGTTTCAATTACATTATAAATATGTTTAGTTTTAATATCAATTCCAATAAGTACACTAATAATTTCAGAGTTACTATCTATAGGTGTTAATTTAACATACTGTATTTTAACGCCTTTAAGGGTTTTTAGTTCACCCATTTTATAAGTATATCCTTGTTTGTAAAATGAGAACATTTTTGAAGGAGTTAGTGTTTCTTCATCATTATCTGAAGAATTTTGTATAATTACTTCTTCATCTTCATGAATAATAAGATATATTTTTTTCCCATCAAATATTTGTTCTGTACCCATATAGTTTAAATGGTACAAATCATTTTTTAAGGTTACACTTCCTCTAGTTTCTTGGTGTACATTAGCTTCTATATTATCAAATTTATGATTAAATTCAATGTAAATGTTCTCATAAGCTTCAACTTTTTTAGCTACTTCATCTAATAAAGATTTTGCTTCATTAGAATTTTGGCTAAAAATAGGAATGCTTAAAAATATAATTGTTAAAAATAGTGCTAATTTTCTCATTCTATTCTTTTGTAGTTGGTTCATTATCTAATAATTGGTTTAAAGTCATTTCATCTGGAATTAAAACTTGACGTGCTTTACTTCCTTCAAAACAGCCAACAATTCCTGCAGCTTCTAATTGATCTATTAATCTGCCGGCTCTGTTATAACCTAATTTTAATTTTCGCTGTAATAAAGAGGCTGATCCTTGTTGTGCATGCACAATAATTAGTGCAGCATCTCTAAATAATACATCTCGTTCGCTAATATTTAGATCAAGACTTGTGCCAACTTCTTCACCACTATATTCCGGAAGTAAATAAGCATTTGGATACGCACGTTGAGAACCAATAAAATCGGTTATTTTTTCAACTTCTGGAGTGTCAATAAATGCGCATTGTAGTCTTATTACATCATTCCCGCCTGAAAACAACATATCACCCTTTCCTATTAATTGATCAGCTCCTTGGCTATCTAAAATTGTTCTTGAATCTATTTTTGAAGTTACTCTAAAAGCAGCTCTTGCAGGAAAATTTGCTTTAATAATTCCTGTAATTACATTAACTGATGGGCGCTGAGTAGCAACAATTAAATGAATTCCAATGGCACGCGCTAATTGTGCTAAACGAGCAATTGGAGTTTCAATTTCTTTACCTGCAGTCATTATTAAATCGGCAAATTCATCAATAACTAAAACAATGTATGGTAAAAATTTATGTCCGTCATTTGGATTCAATTTTCGAGCTTTAAATTTTACATTATATTCTTTAATATTACGAACCATTGCATTTTTTAATAAATCGTAACGAGCATCCATTTCAAGACATAAAGAGTTTAAAGTGTTTACTACTTTAGTGGTATCAGTAATGATAGCTTCTTCAGTATCAGGTAATTTAGCTAAATAATGACGTTCAATTTTATTGAATAATGTTAATTCTACTTTTTTAGGATCTACCAATACAAATTTAACTTCAGCAGGATGTTTTTTGTATAATAATGAAGTTAATACAGCATTTAAACCAACAGATTTTCCTTGTCCAGTTGCACCGGCCATTAATAAATGTGGCATTTTAGTAAGATCTACTACAAAAGTTTCATTTGAAATAGTTTTTCCTAGCGCAATAGGTAATTCCATTTCAGATTTTTGAAATTTGGTGGAAGAAATCACAGATTTCATAGAAACCATTGTTGGTTTTTTATTTGGTACTTCAATACCAATAGTACCTTTTCCAGGAATTGGAGCAATAATTCTAATTCCCATTGCTGCTAGTGATAAGGCAATATCATCTTCCAAGTTTTTTATTTTTGAAATTCTAATACCAGCTTCAGGAACTATTTCGTATAAAGTAACTGTTGGGCCAACGGTTGCTTTAATTCGTTCAATACCAATGTTATAATTGTTTAATGTTTCAACAATTTTATTTTTATGCAATTCTAATTCTTCTTGATCTACAGAAATTATTTCGTTGTAGTCTTTTAATAAATTTAATGTTGGGAATTTATAGTTACTTAATTCTAAGGTTGGATCGAACTCACCAAAATCGGCTACAAGTTTATCCGATAAATTTTCAGTTACATGATTTTCATCAACAATTTTATCTACGGCTATTTCAACTTCATTTACTATATCATTCGTTGAAAGCGTTATATCCAATTCTTTATCTAGTTGAATTTCTTCAGAAGAAATTTTTGGTGGTTTATTTTCTACAGGTAAATCGAATGATGATTTAGTTTCGTTAGAAATATTCTCGGTAGTTAAATCGTTAATAATTGAATCCTTATTGTTTGTGTTAGAAGTTGTAAAACTATTTTTAATAATTTCAGGAGTTAATTTAAAACGAATTACTAGGTATGATATACCTAAAAATAATAACGATAAAATTAATCCTGTTTTACCTAAAAATTGTTGTAAATAATTATTTAATTCAAATCCAATAATACCTGGTAACAATGGATTTTTGTGTGCTAAAAAACCAAATGATATTGAAAACCAAATAATTCCTAAAATTCCCCAACCCCAAGATTTTTGTACTTTTTTGAAACTTCCTTTTAAGAAAATAAATAAACCTGAGAAGAATAATAGAATTGGTAAATATAATGCTGTAATACCAAAACTCTTATATATAAAGAAATGGCTAACGGTTGCTCCAATTTTTCCTAATAGATTTTTTACAGTAGTATTTTTATCGGTAAAATTTACAAGCTGACTTTGATCTTGTTGCCAGTTAAAAAGATATGAAATAAAGGATGCTATCAAGAAAATTGAAAAAAGCATTACAAATAAACCAATAATAGTTTGTGTTTGCCTATTTCCAAAAAACGATTTTGTTTTTTGAAAGCGTGGTTTTGATACAGTTTTTGTTGTTATTTTTTTCTTTTTAGCCATTTACTTAGATATCACACAAAAATATAAAATTAAAGTGATTGTAGTTAAAAACCTACATAAATTTAGGTAAGTAAATAATTAAACCAATAATTATGGCAAATATTGCAGCAAAAAAAGCTGCTCCAGCAGAAATATCTTTTATTTTGCCAATTTGTTTGTGATAATCTGGGTGAATAAAATCTGAGAGTTTTTCAATACCAGTATTTAATGATTCTGCTACCAAAACGAGTGCAATTGATACTAATTGAAACATCCATTCGGTAGCAGAAATATGCATTATAAAGCCAAATATTGTCATAAGAATACCAATAATGACTTGCGTTATAATACTATTTTCAGAAGTAATTAAAATCCAAAAACCTTTAGCTGCAAATTTTACTGAATGCAGTCTGTTTAGAAAAAAATTACGTTCCGTATTCATAATTACAATGCTTTTAATGCAGCTTCATAATTTGGTTCATCAACAATTTCAGGAACTTGCTCTGTATAAGTTACAACTCCTTCTTCATCTAAAATAACAATTGCTCTTGAATGTAGGTTAGCTAAAGGACCATTTTCAATAGTTGCACCGTAAGATTTTCCAAATTTCCCTTTAGCAAAATCAGATAAAGTGATTACATTTTCTAAACCTTCAGCACCACAAAAACGAGCTTGTGCAAATGGTAAATCTCTTGAAATACATAATACTTTTGTATTTTCTAATTCACCAGCTTCTTTGTTAAACCTTCTAACGGAAGCTGCACAAGTATCAGTATCTAAACTTGGAAATATATTTAAAATTAGTTTAGAACCTTTAAAATCTTTTAATTTTGCTTTTGATAAATCTGCTTTTATTAAAGTAAATTTAGGTGCTTTACTTCCTATTTTTGGTAATTTCCCAACAGTTTTAAATGGATTTCCTTTTAATGTTATTTTAGCCATAATAAATTTTTATAATTATAAGTTTCAAAGTTAGTTTAAATACTAAAAACTCTCGAATAAATTCGAGAGTTTTTACAAATATATTTGATTTTTGTTAGTGTTTTGATAAATAATCTGCAACACCTTCGTGTGTCGCTTTTAATCCTTCTTTCTCAGAAGTCCAGTTTGCTGGGCAAGCTTCACCATGTTCTTCAGTAAATTGTAAGGCATCTACCATTCTTAAGGCTTCATCTACATTTCTTCCTAATGGTAAATCATTAACTACTTGGTGGCGTACAATACCTTCTTTATCAATTAAAAATAAACCACGGTACGCAATTAACTCGCCACTTGCTTGTAATTCATCATTGTCATCATAGAAGTAATCACCAGCTAAAACATCATAATTTTTAGAAATTGTTTTATTGGTGTCAGCAACTATTGGATAGGTAACACCTTGAATTCCTCCTTGTGCTTTTGGCATTTGTAACCAACCCCAGTGAGATTGTTCAGTATCAGTTGAAACGGCAACTAATTGTACGTTTCTTTTTTCAAATTCTACTATTTTTTCTTGAAAAGCAAATAATTCAGTAGGGCAAACAAATGTAAAATCCTTTGGGTAAAAGAATAAGATAACATATTTTTTTCCTTCAAATTGATCTAAAGAATAATTTTCAGCAAACTCTATTCCGTTTACTACTGCTTGAGCATTAAATTTTGGTGCTTTTTTTCCAACTAATACAGCCATTTCTATAATTTTATTTTGTGAATATTAATTTTTATATCTGCAAATCTACGTTTTTATATAGCGAATCAAAATGATGCTAATTTTTATATTTTATTACGAAATAGATTTTATTTATTGTTCCTAAATAACGTACTTAATGATACGTATTATTCTTGTATCTTCGCAACTTAAAATTTACTATAAATTGAACCTTAAAAACTATACGTCAGAATTTAAAAATAACCTAAAGTTAGCCACGCCAATTATGATGGGATCTTTAGGGCATTTATTAGTTGGTTTGATTGATGATATTATGGTTGGTAGGCTGGGTCCTGTTGAATTAGCAGCTACTTCACTGGGAAATAGTTTAATATTTATTGCTCTTTCAATTGGTATTGGTTTTTCATTTGCTATAACACCTTTAATTGCTGAATCTGATGGTAAAGGTAATAAGGAAAGAGGCAGAAGCATCTTTCAACATGGTGTTATTTTAATGACCATTTTAGGTGTTGCAGTGTATGCAATGTTACTTGTAATAAAACCGATTCTATACCATCTAGATCAACCTGAAGAAGTTGTAAAATTAGCTATTCCGTACTATGAAATTGTGGCAATATCAATGATTCCATTAATGATATTTCAAGGATTGAAGCAATTTACCGATGGTTTGTCTGAAACAAAATATGCAATGTATGCTACAATATTAACAAATATTGTAAATGTAGTACTGAATTTTGCATTAATTTATGGGTTATGGATTTTCCCTAGATTAGAAATTGTTGGAGCTGCGTTGGGAACGTTAATTTCTAGAATTGTGATGGTTGTCTTTTTATATATAGTTTTAATAAAAAAGCAAAAATTTGCTGTTTACATGCGTAAATTACAGCTCCATGAATTCAAAAAAGTAGTATTTCAAAAAATAATAAATTTAGGTTTTCCTACAGCATTGCAAATGCTTTTTGAAGTAGGTTTATTTACAGCTTCTGTATTATTAGCAGGTACTTTAGGAGCATTACCACAAGCCGCAAACCAAATTGCATTAAAATTAGCGTCAACAACTTTTATGATTGCAGTTGGTATTGGAGTTGCATCAACAGTGCGTGTTGGAAACCAAAAAGGATTAAAAAATTATGTTGAATTGAAACGTATCGCTTTTTCAAATTTTTTATTAATTCTAATTATAATGTTTGCTTTTTCAATAGGTTTTATGGTATTTAAAGATGTATTACCTTGGATTTTTACAGATAATTTAGAGGTGATAGAAATAGCATCAAGCTTATTAATAATAGCAGGGATATTTCAATTATCGGATGGATTACAAGCCGTTATTTTAGGTGGTTTACGAGGATTACAAGATGTAAAGTGGCCTTCAGTCATTTCATTTATTGCCTATTGGATTATTGGGTTTCCTCTATGTTATTATCTAGGAGGTGAAGATGTACTTGGTACTTTAGGTATTTGGATTGGGTTATTAACTGCTTTAACAAGTTCAGCAATCATGCTGTTTTTTAGATTTAACTATTTGTCGAACAAATTAATACAAGAAAAAAATGAACTTACCTAAATTTTTACTAGGGGATAACACAGATTGTAAAGATGATATTTTTGTAATCCATACAGAATTTCCACGATTTATTATTAATCTTGTTGATGATGAAATTGAATGGCTAGAAGATTTTGATGGCGCAGATCAAGAAGAATTAGAAACACAAGTAGCTATTCTTATTGATCAAGCAAGTGAATTTTATGACCGTGAGATGAAACGTTATCAAGAATAATAATTATTTTTCTTTGTTATTTAAATGTTCATAGGCTTGTCCAACCCAATCGTCACGCTCAATTCTACCCGGAAAAAATTTAATTAAATCGGTAATTTTAGTAATATCTTTACTGCTAAAATTACTAATTTGTTTAAATGTAAAAATTCCAATGTCATTTAGTTTTTCTTCAATTGATTTACCAATACCTTTAATATTTTGAAGATTATTTTTAGTTTCAAATGACGCTGTACCAATTCTATCAAAGTTTAACCCTTTTTCATAATCGTTTACAGGTACTGTTTTTACCATTTCTTTTCCTCCACGTTCAAAAGTTTTGGTAGCTCTAATTTTTGAAATATCATCAAAAACGTTTAAATCTTCGTGTTCATTTGTTTCAAATATAGCCTTCGATTTATTTTTTTTAGATTTATTCATAAAACGTCCAAAAAATAAACCAATTAAAAAAGCACCTAGCATCCAGAAAAAGATTTCAATGAGATGTACTACATTTGAATTTGAAAATATTGATAAAAGCATGACTTAAATTAATTAATTTTTAGTTCAATTCTTTTGTTTAATGTTCTTCCTTTTTCAGTAGTTTTATCAGCAATTGGTTTAGATTCACCTTTAGAAAAGGTTTCAATTTTAGCACTGTCTATTCCTTTTTTTATAAAATAATCTTTTAATTTATTTGCGTTGTTTAAACCAATAATTAAATTTTTATCAAAATACCCTAAATTATCTGTATGTCCAGTTATAGTCACTTTTTTTATTGAATATTTTTGTAAGTAAAATTTGAGTTTGTGTGTATATTTTATTAAATCTTTAGTTAAAACAAGGCTACCATTTACAAATTCAACATAAAGTGTTTTATGAGTGATTTTAAACTCAATGCTATCTATTTTATTTTGTCGTAAAGTATTGAAATTCATTTCAATACCATTATTAAAAATATTATTTTTATACGAGAAATTAGAAATTTCTCCAAAAATTTTAATTTTTGAAGAATCTATACCTTGCCTAATTAACTCTTGTCTAAGGAATTTTGCACGTTGTAATCCTAAATTTATGTGTTGTGTGTTTTTTATTTCGCTTTGAAGATATTTTCCTGAAATATGTAATTCTTTCGTATAATCATTCATTAAAAAATGTTGAATGCTATCTATTAAATTTGGAAATATTTTTACGTTTGAAACAGCGTAGTTATTTTTGCTTATTGTAAAACCTTCAGGGGAACTATAAATTATTTTATTAGAAGTGTCAGTTATTAAAAATAGTTTCTTTTTAAAAACGTTTTCTTTTGAAGAAGCTTTATTATCTAAATTGCAATAATTAAAATACGTATTATTTAAATAATAATGAGAAGTTAAAGCAATGAATGCCCATAATAAAAAAACCGAAAATGCTTTTAAATAATTTAGCATGATTTTATTTTAGCGTGCTAAATTTAATAATTAAATTGTTTGGAACAAATCTAAATTACTATAAATGACTTGTTTACTATAAATTATTTTATTTTTTTGGCAGGTTCAACTAGCTCAAGTTTGTTTAAAGTTGTTTTTGTAGTAAAAAACCCATAATTAATAAAAGCATTATTTTTTTCAATTTTATCAATTGTTCCACAAGAATTACTTCCTTCAATTCTAACTTTATCGTTTGTTTTAAAAATATAACTAGCTTTTTGTTTCGCTATTTTTTTTGCTGCTGTTTTCTTAATTTCTCTTACTTTTACGACTTCGACTAATACTTCAGACTCAATTTTTTTTAACTTTTTTTCAGCCTTTTGCTTTTCAACCTTAACTTGTTTTTTTTGTATTTTGGTTTTAGGTTTTGGAGGATTCTTTTTTAAATGCTTTGTTTTTTCAATAACTATCCAATTGTTAAAATCAGCTATCAACTGTTTTTTATTATTTGTTTGAAAGTATTTATGAAGTAATTCATTTGTTTTTCTTCCGTAAACAAGCATTTTCTGATTGCTATCATACAATTCTTGAAAGCTCTCTAATTTTTCCTGAACTTTTTGTTGTTTTTCATGTAAACTTTCAGTTTTTTCAATAGCTCTTGATTTCTCTTTATCTAGTGTTTCTGAAGTTTTTTGTAATTTATTACGTTCTTTTTGAAGCCTGGAAATGGTTTTGTCTAATCTAACTTTTTCGCCTTCAACACGTTTTTTTGCTTTGTTAATTATACTAAATGGAATTCCATTTTTTTGAGCAACTTCAAATGTAAATGAACTCCCTGCTTGTCCAATAAATAGTTTGTACATTGGTTCTAATGTTTTTTCATCGAACTGCATATTGGCGTTGGAAACATTTTCTAACTCGTTTGCTAAAACTTTTAAATTAGCATAATGTGTAGTAATTATCCCAAAAGAACCTTTTGTATAAAATTCTTCTAAAAAAATTTCAGCTAAAGCACCACCTAATTCAGGATCGCTACCCGTTCCAAATTCATCAATTAAAAACAATGTGTTGCTATTACATTTACGTAAGAAATTACGCATATTTTTTAAACGGTAACTATAGGTACTTAATTGATTTTCAATAGATTGATTATCTCCAATATCAGTTAATATTTTTTCAAAAAAACAAGTTTTTGACCGTTCATGAACAGGAATTAATAATCCACTTTGTAACATTACCTGAAGTAAACCAATGGTTTTTAATGCAATGCTTTTTCCACCGGCATTGGGTCCAGAAATAACTATTATTTGTTGTTTATTATTTAATTCTAACGTTTGTGGAACTGTTTTTAGTTGTTGCTCATTATTTTTTAATAATAAGATAGGATGATAGGCATCTCTTAAATAAATTCTTTTTTCTGAAGTTAATTTTGGTAAAATTCCATTTATTTTTTGTGCATATTTTGCTTTTGATGCAATAACATCTAATTTGGTTAAATAGCTTTGGTAACTATCTAAATTTGGTGAAAAAACTCTTAGTGAATTTGTTAACTCTTTTAAAATATGAATAATTTCTTGATGCTCTTCATACATTAAATTTTGAAGTTCTCGGCTAAATTGTAACGTTGCTTCTGGAGCAATAAAAACAATGCTTCCCGTTTTAGAACTTCCTACCAAACTACCTTTAACTTTTCTTCGGTGCATGGCGCTTACTGCCAAAACTCGTTGATTATCAATAACAGATTCACGTATTTCATCTAAATACCCAGCGTTGCTATATTGGCTTAAAGCTTTGGTAAAACTACCTCCAATTTTAGAGCGCACACTATTTATTTCATTTCTAATTTGCCTCAGTAGAGAAGATGCTTTTTCATCAACTTCACCATAAGCAGTAATCACTTTTTCTATATTTTGGACTATTGTTTTTTCATATTCAATTTCTTCCGAAGAATTATAAAGAAAAGGATAATAGTCTTTAAATTTTTTAAAAAACTGAAGCAATTCAAAAATAGTTGTGCCGGTATTTAAAATTTTTAAAAATGAAGCAGGTTCTAAATAACTATTTTCAATATTTAATAAGTGTATTTCCTTCTGAATATCATCAAAATAATGATTCGGAATTTTGTTATCATTTACAAACGAAGATAAATATTCATTAACTTGCTGTAATTCAGGTTGTAACTTTTGTATTGAAGAAAAAGGTTTTATTTGTAATGTTTCCATTTTACCTAAATCAGAAATACAAAATTCACTTACCGTTTTTAAAATGGTTGCTAATTCTAAATCTATTAATGTTTTTTCTGAAATAGTACTCATAAAAAATTGCTACTTTTGAAAGCTAGACAAAAGTATAAATTTAAGACGAATAGCCACCATGAAAGTGAAAATTGCTAAAAGCTGGGAGAATATTTTGCATCCAGAGTTTGAAAAGCCTTATTTTAAAGAACTTACTAAGTTTGTAAGAGAAGAATATGCTACCAATACTTGCTACCCAAAAGGGAATCAAATTTTTGAAGCATTTAATTTATGTGATTTCAACAATTTAAAAGTAGTAATTATTGGTCAAGATCCTTATCACGGAGTTGGGCAAGCACATGGTTTGTGTTTTTCAGTAAATGAAGGAATTACGCATCCGCCATCATTAATTAATATTTTTAAAGAAATTACTACTGATTTGGGAATTGAATATCCCAAAAGTGGAAATTTAGAGCGTTGGGCAAAACAAGGAGTTCTTTTATTAAATGCAACACTTACTGTTAGAGCTCATAATGCAGGTTCTCATCAAAAGAAAGGTTGGGAGCAATTTACAGATGCGGTAATTTCAAAAATTTCAGAAGAGAAAGAAAATGTAGTTTTTTTACTTTGGGGTGGATTTGCAAAAAAGAAGGGATTAAAAATTAATATAGATAAACATTGTGTACTAACTTCAGGACATCCGTCTCCTTTAAGCGCTAATAGAGGTTATTGGTTTAAAAATAAGCATTTTAGCAAAACAAATAACTACTTAAAAAGTAAAGGCTTAAATAAAATTAATTGGTGATTAATATCCTACTTTATAATTGTTATATTTACGTATAATTAATCTTACTAAAATGAAAAATAATATATTATTTTTAGCACTACTATTTAGTGTTTTACTATTGTTTTCTTGTAAGGAAAATGCGAATTACTCAAATATTGAAAAGAAAACTACTCAAACAGTTTCAAAAATTCATAAAATACAAATTATTGAATCTTTAGATAGTGGTAATTATACTTATATTAGTGTAAATGAAAATAAAGAAAAATATTGGATGGCCATTTCTAAAGCGCCTGTAATGGTTGGAGAAATTTATTATTATGATGGTGGAATGGTAATGAAAAATTTTGAAAGTAAAGAGTTACAGAGAACTTTTGATTTTATAACTTTTGCTGATAATATTAGGACTACAGAGGAGGCATCAGTAATTGCTAAAAAGAATCCTCATGCAAATACTAATAAAGTTGTAGAAGATTTAATAAAAATTGAACAGCCAAAGGATGGAACAACGTTAGAGTTTTTATTTTCAAATAAAAATTCTTTTAATAAAAAATATATTACAGTAAGAGGAAAAGTTGTAAAAGTAAATAATGGTATTTTAGATAAGAATTGGATTCATATTAGCGATGGTACTCAATTTAAAGATAAAAAAAGTTTAACAGTTACTACAAATGAGATAATTAGAGTTGGAGATACTGTTACTTTTAAAGGTTTAATAGCACTAGATAAAGATTTTGGATATGGTTATTTTTATGATATTTTGTTAGAAGATGGAAAACTGATTCAATAAAAATTATCATAATATTATTGTAAAAAAAAGTGCTATTAAAGCACTTTTTTTATTAATTAACTCAAAATTTACATAATGAAAACAAAGTTCTGCAAGTTCTTTGCTTCAAAGGAAATATTACAATTCCTATGCCAAAAATAATGAGTGATTGTTAATTAAAGGTTAAAATAGGTTAAGTTATTATTAAACTAAATGTCGTTGCGCTTTATATGAAGAACGTACTAACGCTCCACTTTCAACATATTTAAAGCCCATTTCCATCCCAATTTCTTTGTATTTATTAAACTGCTCAGGAGTAATAAATTCTATTACTGGTAAATGTTTTTTACTTGGTTGCAAGTATTGACCAATTGTTAATATATCAACTTTGGCATTTGCTAAATCTTGCATAGTTTCAATAACTTCAGCTTCGGTTTCTCCTAAGCCAAGCATAATTCCGGATTTTGTTCTACGCTGTCCTTGATCTTTCATGTATTTTAAAACTTCTAAACTACGATCGTAACGTGCTTGAATTCTAACTTCACGTGTTAAGCGTCTAACCGTTTCTAAATTATGTGAAATTACTTCAGGAGCAACCGCTAATAATCGATCAATATTTGTTTTATTTCCTTGAAAGTCAGGAATTAAAGTTTCTAAAGTTGTATTTGGATTTGCTCTTCTAATTGCATTAATAGTTTCGGCCCAAATAATAGAACCACCATCTTTTAAATCGTCTCTATCTACTGAAGTTATTACTGCATGTTTAATTTTCATTAATTGAATTGAGCGAGCAACTTTTTCAGGTTCTTCCCAATCTACAGTTTCAGGTCTTCCAGTTTTTACACCACAAAATCCACAAGAACGTGTACAAATATTACCTAAAATCATGAAGGTTGCAGTTCCTTCTGTCCAACATTCTCCCATATTAGGACAGCTACCACTTGTACAAATTGTATTAAGTTGGTATTTATCTACAATATTCCTTAATTCAGTATATTTTTTACCAACAGGAAGCTTAACTCTCAACCATTTTGGTTTTTGTATTTTATTTGAAATTTTTTCTTCAGACATTTTAATGAAAATTGACTGCAAAAGTACAAAGAAATTATAAACTAAAAAGATACCAAATGCTAAAACCAATTAAAAATAAGATTCCAAACCAACTTAGAATTTTAAGTTGTAGTGATGGTCTCCATTTTTTTGGTGTATGTTTTCCAGAAATTAATACATAATTAATAATTGCAAAAAAAGGTGCAGTTAAAAATGACAAAATTGTTGCAATTTTAATAAGAACACCCATTTCCGACATAAAGAAGATTAAAATTAGGATAGTTCCTAAGGCTAGAAAACTAATCCAAAACCAATACATGTTTTTGAAAGATTTACCGGTTAATAAATCAAACGCTTTTGTCATTGCTCTAGGTGAAGCATCTAAAGTGGTAATTGTAGTGCTAAACATTGTTGTAAAGGCAGCAGCTGCAATAAAAATATACATTTCTGGGCCTAAATTTTTAGTGTAAAGTGTAATTAATTGTTGGGAAAATTGAACAGCACTTCCACTAAATGTTTCTCCTGAATTAAACATAACAAGTGCTCCTAGTGAAACAAAACAAATGCCTAAAATTAAGGTGGCTGTAAAACCAATATTAAAATCAAAAATGGCTTCTTTTGTGTTAAACTCAGTTGTTTTGTCTTTTTGCTTTTCAATAGCCCACAAAGATTGCCAAATAGATACGTCAAGTGGTGCAGGCATCCAACCTAAAAAGGCAATTAAAAAACCAACTTCAATACTTCCTTTTGGTAGAATTTGAGTAAAATTAGGTATGGTACTTGTATTTATATAGGCTAAAATTAAAGCTATTATTGTACTAAGAGTTAATGTTATTATAATAATCTTCATTAAATTATCAAGTAGTTTGTATTTTCCAATTATTAATAAAGAAATACAAATTAGGGTAATTATGATACTCCAAATAATTGGGTTAGTTGTTATTCCAAATAAGTTTGCTGCTAAACCTGCCGTAACAATTGTAACTGCAGCTTGTATAGTAAACATAGTTGCTAAGTTTAATACAAAATAGGTGAGGAGAACACCTTTTCCTAATCGTTTATAGCCATCTAATAAACTTTCACCAGTTGCAGTTGCATAACGCGGACCAAATTGAAAAAAAGGATATTTAACTATATGAATAAGAACCAAAGCCCAAACAAGTCCAAAACCAAAATCGGCTCCAGCTCTTGTAGATTGTACTAAATGTGAAACTCCAATTGCTGCTCCTGCGAAAAGTAAGCCTGGTCCCAATTTTTTTAGCCAGTTTAAATTAGGAGTAATCAATTTTTTTTGGATTTAGTTATAATTTCGGCCAATAAATTTTTCGCTCTTAGTAATTTCACTTTTATATTATTCATGGGTTCATTTAGTGTGTCTGCAATTTCTTTATAACTCATTTCTCTAAAATACCGAAGGTTTATAATTTCCTGATAATGAGGCTTTAACTGTTTAATGTAGTTTCGTAATTGCACTAAATTTTGTTCAATAATTAATTGATCTTCAGCAGATGGAGATTCATCGAAAATTTTATAAGCTTCAGATTCTTTTTTGTTTATTGAGATTGTTTCTGTCCGTTGTTTTCTTAAATGGTCTAAAAAAATATTTTTTGAAATTGAAATTAACCAAGTTTTAAAATTATAGCGTTCGTTATATAAATGAATTTTATCAAATGCTTTTGAAAAAGTTTTAATAGTTATATCTTCAGCTTCATCTTCGTTTTCGGTCTTTAAAAATTGAAATCTATAAACATCACTCCAATATGTATTTAGTAAAGTATTAAAAGCTTTTTGGTCTTTTTTTCTAGCTTTTTTAATTAAATCAGTAATATCAATATTTTTTTTTACCAATGTGTAGGTTTTGAAATAAGATTTTTGATAAAGATAAACATTTGTGTGATAATTAAAAATAGTTCTAAAAACGGTGAAAGTAGTATTAAATCTTTTTCATTTAATTTTTTTGCTGAACTTCCTATAACTAAATATTGAATTAAGATACGACTAAAAACCAATATTAAAACAAGTTGCCATTTGTGTAAAATACTTATAAGAAGAAGACTTAAAAACCAAAATAGAAATTGTGAACCATAAAATATACCTAATAAGAATTTATGATAACTTTTGTAATGTGAAGCAGTAGAAACATGCCTTCTTTTTTGTTGAAGCCATTCTTTAAACGTATTCTTTGGAGTGGAGATAGTAAAACTATTTTTTGAATAACAGTTAACCGTATTTTGGGTTGTAGCAACTTGATTAATAAATAAATCATCATCTCCCGATTTAATTTTTATATGAGTTACAAAACCATTGTTTTTTAAGAAAAGTGTTTTGGTGTAAGCTAAATTACGGCCAACTCCCATATAAGGGATTCCAATTTTTGAATATGAAAAATATTGAATTGCAGTTAGTAGTGTTTCAAATCGTATTAACTTATTTAAAAAAGATTTTTCTGTTTTTTCATAAGCTCCATACCCTAAAATTAGTTGATGTTGATTGTTAAAATTAGTAACCATTTTTGAAATCCAATTTTTTGAAATTGGTTTACAATCAGCATCAGTGAATAATAAGTGTTCGTGTGTTGCAGCTTTAATTCCTAAAGTAAGTGCATATTTTTTACTGCCCCAAAATTGCTCATTAGATTTTACATCAATAATTTTTATTTTGGTTGGAAATTCTTTTTTGAATTTTTTTAAAACATCTAAAGTAGTATCCTTTGAACAGTCATTAATTAAAACTAACTCAAAAGTATTATAATTTTGTTTTAGTAAAAAAGGAAGGTTTTTGCTTAAATTTTGAGCTTCATTTTTTGCGCAAATTACTACTGAAATAGGTTGATTAAAGTTGCTTTTTAATATTTTTTTTTTACGAAAAGCAAAGGAACCGAAAATAAAAATATAATAAATAAATTGAATACAAAAAACTACTATGAAAGCAATAAATAAGTATTCAGCCATTTATTATTTTCTAGTACATTGATGATCAGGAACTTTTCCACAATATCCACAGGCTTCACCTTCTTTATTTAAATGTGGGTTCTGACTTGCACAAGTTCCAGCAAATTTACCTTCTTTTTTTAGCCAAAGTTTAATTGCTAACCCAGCAACACCTAAACTTAATAATCCTATAGTAATAAATACAAGTTTCATATGTAATAAATTATGATGCAAATATACTTATTTCTAAACTATGAAAAGTTAAATATGTTACTTTAATATGAGTTATGTAATATTTAACAAAAAGACTAATTAAATAAATTATAGTTACTTAATTAACCAATTGTTAATAAGTTTCTTTGATTTTTTGTTAAAAATATTGTTAAATTTGAATTCAATTAATATTTCTTTTTGGAGTTTCTTGTAGTATTTAAACCGACTAAAAAACTTTAAAATTATAAAATTTATTGAATTAATAAATATTAATTGAATCCTACTAACTAAAAAGCCTCGTTTAAATTAATTTAGACGAGGCTTTTAAAATGAATTAAAGTTATATTAAACTTTAGCTTCTTTTTTAATTAATTCTTCTTGTACATTATTAGGAACTAATTCGAAATTTGAAAACTTAGTGCTAAAACTTCCTCTACCTTGAGTTATTGAACGCAACGTAGTTGAATATTTATACATTTCTGCTAAAGGTGTTTTTGCTTTAATAGTTTGATATTTACCATCACTATCCATTCCTAAAATAATTGAACGTCTTGATTGTAAATCTGTCATTACATTTCCCATTAATTCTTCAGGAACTTTAACTATTAGTTCATGAATTGGTTCTAATAATTTAGGTTTAGCATTTAAAAAGGCTTCTTTAAATGCGTGAGCTGCAGCAATTTTAAATGAAATATCGTTTGAATCTACTGCATGCATTTTACCATCAAATAACATAACTCTAATATCTCTTGCGTAAGATTTTGTTAGTGGTCCTTCTTCCATAACTTCTAAAAATCCTTTTAAAACTGCAGGTAAGTAACGTGTATCAATTACACCACCAACTATACAATTATAAAACACTAATTTTCCACCCCAATCTAATTCAACTTCTTCTTTTTTTCTAATGTTGAATCCTTCAGGTTCTGGCATGCCTTCATACCAAGGTTCAATTTTTATGTGTACTTCACCAAATTGACCGGAACCTCCAGATTGTTTTTTATGTTTGTAGCTAGTTGTTGCTGAACGTTGTATTGTTTCTCTATACGTAATTTTTGGTTGTTCAAAGCTAGCTTCAATACCGTATATTTTTTTTAGAGTCCAATTTATAGTTGCTAAATGTAACTCTCCTTGACAAGATAAAATTTGTTGCTTGAGTTCTTTAGAATACTTGATAATTACTGTTGGATCTTGACTTTTAATTTTTTTTAAGGCTTCATTTAATTTTTCTTCATCATTTTTGTCAACAGCATTTACACTTTTATTTATTCTTGGAGATGGATAAACAATGGGTTTTATAGTTATATTTGAACCTTTAGTCCTTAAAGAATCGTTTGTTTCAGTATATTTTAATTTTAATGTAGCACCAATATCACCTGCGCTTAATTTTTCAACAGGCTCACGGTTTTTACCATTTATTATAAATAGTTGATTTAAAATTTCGGTTTCTTCATTTCTTGAATTTTCTAACTTATCATTTTGTTTAACTTCTCCAGATTTTACTTTAAAGAAACTAATTTGCCCTAAGTTTGGCTCATATAAAGTTTTAAAAACAAATAATGATGTTGGTGCATCAGCTTTACATTCTACATCATTACCTTCAACACTTTGTTCTGGTTTTAAATCGGCAGCAGAAGGAGCAACATTATCAATAAAGCCCATTAATCTACCACTTCCCATATCATTTAATGCAGAAATACAAAAAACAGGAAATAATTCATGATTTAGCATCCCTTTTTTAATTCCTTCACGCATTTCATCTTCATTCAGTGACCCTTTATCAAAATAAAGTTCCATTAAATCTTCATCATTTTCGGCAGCTTTTTCTACCAATTCATTGTTGAGTTTATTTGCTAGTTCTATTTGATCAGCTGGAATTTTTAATTTTTCTGGTTTTCCACCTTCAGGACCAAATTTGTACATTTTCATTTTAAGTATATCAATAATGCATTGAGCACCATCTATAACTAGAGGATATTGAATTTTAACGGCATTGTTTCCAACTAAGTCAATAATGCTTTTAAAACTCTCATCAAAATCAGCATTTGGACTGTCAATTTGATTGATAACAAATAGTGTTGGACGAGAAAAACGATCTACATAATTCCAAATAATTTCAGTACCAACTTCAACACCTTGTTGTGCATTTACTAAAGTAACAACTGAATCTGCAACACGCATAGTTGAAGCAATTTCACCAATGAAATCATCTAAGCCAGGAGTGTCAATAATGTTTATTTTGTAGTTGCGCCATTCAGTATGTAGTGGAGTGGCAAAAATGGAAGTTTCTCTTTCTTGCTCAATTTCGTGATAGTCTGAAACAGTGTTTTTGTTTTCTACACTACCACGGCGTTTGACTAAGCCAGCTTCAAAGAGCATTGTTTCTGCCAGTGTAGTTTTACCACTCTTATGAGCTCCTACAAAGGCAACGTTTTTAATGTGTTTATCATCGTATATTTTCATAATTTAACTGTTTTTGTGAAAAGTTTTATAAAGTTACAAACTTTTTAATTTAAAAATATGACGAATGTTAGTGTTTTTGTAAAACTATTTTACTTTTTACAATAAAAAATTATTTATAGACTTCCAATTTTACAATTCATCTATCATAAATAACAATTCGGCTAAAATAAATTTAATTACACTTGCTTTTATATGACTTTTGAAGTGTAAAACAATAAAAACTAAATTAAAATTGAATTATTATGCAACACATTATTTTAACAATCGCATTATTTTTTTCAACATTATTCTTTGGGCAAACAAAAGTGAATGAGAATAATTTTGAAGGAAATAAAATTACCGTTTCTGTAGTTAACGTTTTAAATGATAACGGGAACATTCATTTTGCATTTCATAATGAAAATACTTTTATGAAAGCTACACCACTTTATGCTAAATCTTCAACTATTGAAAATGGTATTTGTACAGTAGTTTTTGAAAATATTCCTGAAGGCGAATACGCAATTTTATGTTTTCATGATGAAAATAAAAATGGTAGAATGGATTTTGATGAAAGAGGAATTCCTATTGAAAGTTATGGTACTTCAAATAATGTAATGAATTTTGGACCTCCTCAATTTGAATCAGCTAAATTTGAGGTGTTTGGTAAAAATATTAAATTAGAGATTAGGTTTTAATTTATTGATTATGAAATTTTTATTTATAGGTATTTATGCTTTTTGGTTTTTATCTGAAGTTATTTTAAGGATGTTATTACATTCAAAAAATAAAGAGTTTAAAAGTAAAGATAATAGTACTTTAAACTTAATTTGGGTATTAATCTTTCTCGCAATTTTTTTAGCGGTTTATGCTTCTAATTTTAATTTTTTAATAACTAAAGATATAACAATATACTATGTTGCACTTTTATTTATTTGTATAGGAATTATTTTAAAATTTGCAGTAATTGCAGATTTAGGAAAGTTTTTTACAGTAGATGTTACCATTAAACAAAATCACAAACTTAAAACCGATGGGTTTTATAAATATGTGAGGCATCCATCTTATGCGGTTTCATTATTATCTTTTATTGGGTTTGGATTGTCTTTTAATAATTGGGTTTCATTGATAATTTTAGTTGTAATAATTTCAATTGCATTTTTGATTAGAATTAAAACTGAAGAAAAAGTATTAATTGATTATTTTGGAGAAGAATATTTAAATTATAAAAAAAATACTAAAAAATTAATACCATTTATTTATTAAAAATATTAATAAATTATAAACTATAAAGGAAGTATATTAGTACTAAATTTTTTACCACAAGTAATATGAAATTTAAAATCCATTACATATTTAAAGTATCTTTAATTATAGCACTATTTATTTTTGTTATTGAGAGAATGTTGTTTGCCAACGGATTTAATTTACCAATTAATGAATTAATTTTGTCATTTTCCATTCAATTTATGTACGCATTTGTACTTTCTTTAATAAATTTTTATTTCTTTTATTATTTAGGTGAAAAAGTAAATTGGAAGGGTTACTCAGTAAAACGATTGATTATTGGTGTATTGGGTTCTATAATTTTAACAATGATAGGATTAATAGTACTACGTTTTATTACAGTAGTTTTTATTTTAGGAAAACCTATAGCACAATTTATAAATGATAAAAATGCCAGTACATATTATATTTTTGGATTAATTATTACGTTGGTGGCAAGTTTGTTTTTTCACGCTATTTATTTTTACAAAGCATTAACTGAGAAAAAAGTAAACGAACAACAAATTGTAGCCAAAACAGAAACTGCAAAATATGAAACTTTAAAAAGTCAGATAGATCCACATTTTTTATTTAATAGCTTAAATGTACTAACATCTTTAATAGGAGAAAACCCTAAACAAGCCGAAAAATTTACAACTAAGTTATCTAAAGTGTATAGATACGTTTTGGAACAGAAAAGTAAAGATTTAATTAAATTAGATGAAGAATTGCACTTTGCAAAAACGTATATGGAATTATTAAAAATGCGATTTGAAAATGCAGTTACATTTGAAATTCCAGAAAAAGCTACGAATTCTGAATTAAAAATAGTACCATTATCGCTTCAATTATTATTAGAAAATACCATTAAGCACAATGTAGTTTCAGAAGAAAACCCACTAAAAGTAACAATAACTGAAGAAAGTGGATACTTAATAGTTTCAAATAATTTCAACCCTAAAGCAACACTAGAAAAAGGTACAAAAGTAGGTTTGAAAAATATAATTGATAGGTATCATTTAATTACATTAAAAAAAGTTTTGGTTGAAAAATCTTCCAACAAGTTTATTGTAAAATTACCATTATTAACACAAAAAATTAAAACAATGAAAACATCAAATACACAACAAAATAATAAATATTTACGAGCTGTGGAGCGTGTAGAAGAAATAAAAGGATTTTATGCAAGTTTAATTGCGTACTGTATTGTTATTCCATTTTTAATATTTATGTATTTTAAATACACGCCGCATACTATACAATGGTTTTGGTTCCCTGCGTTTGGTTGGGGGATAGGTTTAACCATTCAAGGGTTTAAAGCATTTAGCCCTGTCTTTGGAAGTAGTTGGGAGGATCGGAAAATACAAGAGTTTATGAACGAGGATGACAAACAATATTGGGAATAGGATTGAGTGTAAATAAAATATTCAGTGAACATTTTTAACGAAAAGACTAGCTGGTGCGTTGGCAAATACAACGATTATTTATAAATAGTAATAAAACAAAATTATGAGAACAAGTTATACAGAAGAAGATAAGTATATAAGAGCAAAGAAAAAAGTGGATAATTTAAAGGGATTCTATTACAATTTGTTATCGTACTGTTTAGTAATTCCTTTTTTAATTTTTATAAACTTAATGACAGCTCCAAATTATTTATGGTTTTGGTGGCCAATGTTTGGTTGGGGAATTGGTATTGCGTTTCACGCATTTGGAGTGTTCAATCATAAAATAGGACTAGGTAAGGATTGGGAGGAAAAAAAGATTAGAGAGTTTATGGATAACGATAAAAATAAATTTTAATAGTATGGAAACTAATTATACAGAAGAACAAAAATATTTAAGAGCAAAAAAGAAAGTGAAATCTATTAAAGGATTCTATGTACACTTTATGGTTTACTTATTGGTAAATGCATTTATTTTATTATCAAGAGCCTTATCAGATGGTGGATGGGAAGTTTTTTGGGAATGGCAATCGTACAATACACCTATATTTTGGGGAATCGGATTAGCTTTCCATGCGTTTGGAGTTTTTGGAATGGATATTATTTTAGGAAAAAATTGGGAAGACAATAAAATAAAGGAATTAATGAATAAAGATAAAAGAGATACTTGGGAATAAGATTAACTTTGAAAAGTAATTTAATTAATCTAGTAAAATCATAAAAACTAAGTATGAAAGTTGTTATTATTGAAGATGAAAAACCTGCAGCTCGTAGATTAAGTAGAATGTTGAACGAAATAGGGATTGAACCTTTAACAATGTTACATTCTGTTGAAGAAGCTGTAAACTGGTTTTATAATAATGAACACCCAGATTTATTATTTTTAGATATTCAGCTTTCGGATGGTTTATCTTTTGAAATTTTTGAAGAAATTGAAGTTAAAAGTGCTATTATTTTTACTACAGCCTATGATGAATATGCTTTAAAAGCTTTTAAATTAAATAGTGTAGATTATTTATTAAAACCTATTGACCTTGATGAACTAGAAAACGCCATAAATAAATATAAAAAAATACATTTGGCAAGTACTAATTTGGCATTTAATTTTGCCTTTAGAAAAAAACTATAAAAAAAGATTTACGGTTAAAATTGGTCAACATTTAAAATTGATTTCAACTGCTTCAATTGAATGTTTTTATAGTGAAAATAAAACTACAAATATACATACAACAGATACTAGAAATTACTTAATAGAAGATACTTTAGAGCAGTTAGAGCAGCTTTTGGAACCTCAAGTATTCTTTAGAGTAAGTAGAAAATATATTGTAAACATTCATACTATTAAAGATATTATTTCATACTCAAATAGTAGATTGAAAATAGTGCTAAATTCATTTAATGAATCTGAAATTATAGTGAGTAGAGAACGTGTAAAAGATTTTAAAAACTGGATAGGGTAAATTTTATAGCGATAATACAACACAACGTCATAACGAGGAGTGTTAGCGACGTCGTTATCTCATTCAAAATCGACAGATGATGAAACAAAAAGTTCAGCATGGCAAAATACAACGTCATTTTCAGCTTGACTGAGAATATCTTAAATAAGTATTTGGATATTAATAGAAAGAATGCCTAAACTTTGTTCAGGATAAAGAGTTAAAAAATATATTACCAAAAATGACTTGTCACACTGAGCTTATCGAAGTGTTTTAAAATTGAAATTAAAAGCCTTTAACAGGCTCAGACTGACAAAATAAAATACGTTACATCTAGTTTGATAGATAATCTCACCATAAAAACTTCAACCTTCAAATTTTCAGACAATTACCATTGTAATTTACAATACTTTTCACTAAATTTGCACTCCTTTTTACGAGAACAGATTTTAAAAGGAATTTAAGATAAATAGTTATAAATAATCTCTTAAAGTTAATATCGTGTAAAAATCTGATTAACAATAAGATACAAAAATTAAATTGGCAATATGTCAAAATTACAAGAAAAAATTGAGCTTTATACAAGTGAAGCCGAAAAGTTAGGATTAGGTTTAAACGCAGAGTTATTAGCAGCTGTAACTAAAGGATTAGGTCCTTCAATTTACAAAGATGATGCTGAGAAAGTATCAAGTTCCGACAAAAAAGAATTAGAAACTGTAAAAAAGAACTTTTTAATTAAAAAACTAGGTTTAGAAGACAGTGAAAAATTAGGTGCTGCTATTGAGACTACTATTGAGAAAATAGGAAAGTCTAACAAAAATAAATACAGAGCTATTTTTTATACAATTTTAGTGGAAGAATTAGGAATGCAATCTGTTTATGACGCAAAGCCAGTTGAAGAAGCTCCAAAAGCGAAAGCTAAAAAAGAAGTTGCTGAAGTAGTTGAAGAAGCTCCAAAAGTGAAAGCTAAAAAAGAAGTTGCTGAAGTAGTTGAAGAAGCTCCAAAA
>NZ_JASFZF010000085.1:0-5917 GCF_046055765.1 Lutibacter sp.
ATCCTCTAAATTAGGTTTAACGGATGATATGAAAATGATGTGTTCTTCATTTAATAACCAAAAATTTGAACAATTAGGATTAGGATTTCATAATAATGCAGATGAAATGGCTAAAATATTTATGACAAAAGATAAAAATAAATCACTGGAAGCTTTATCAAAAACTATGAAGTCTTGTGTATCATGCCATGCTTCTTTTAAACAACAAATAAATCATTAATTTAAAAGGTTTGTACCTTTACGTGTAACAAATTTAATTAATTTTATACCCATTAATTGCTAAATACCACTTAATAAAAACCAAAATGATACAAAAATTTTTAAGTTTAGAATGGAAACAATTTTTTCGTTCATCGTACTGGCAAAAAAGTGTTGCTATAAATATTTTAATGGTGTTTTTAGCACTGTATTTTATATTGGTATTTTTAGCCTTAGGTTTTGGAATGTACCCTATACTTAAAAAACAATTTCCAGAATCGGACCCTTTACTAATTGTGAATGGATTTTTATTTTATTGGTTTTTAGGAGATTTGTTAATGCGTTTTTTCTTACAAAAGTTACCCGTTATGAATATAAAGCCATTATTGGTTTTACCAATAAAACGGAGTAAAATTTTACACTATGTATTAGGGAAATCGGCTATCTCATTTTTTAATTTCTTACCGCTTTTTGCCATAATTCCGTTTGGAATAATTTTAATTTCTGAAGAGTATAATACTACAATAGTGTTGATATGGATTTTATTAATGCTAATTTTCACATTAGCAATTAATTTTTTAAATTTTATTATTGAAAATAAATCAGCCGAAACTGAATTATCTTTTTTACCAATAATAGCAATTGCTTCTGGGTTGTTTGCACTAAATTATTTTGATGTTATTTCATTTTCAACACTACTTTCAAATGCCGTAAATGCAATCATATCTAATTCAATTTTAATAGTAATTCCAGCAGCCTTTTTAATAGTGCTTTACTATATAAATTATTTAATTTTAAAACCTAAATTATATGTTGATGGCTCATTAAAAAGTAAAGAGCAAGTTGCAACAACATCCAATTTAGATTGGACCAAAAAGTTTGGTGATATTGCACCTTTTTTACAACTCGATTTAAAACTAATTTGGCGAAATAAACGTCCTCGTTCTACAGTGTTTATTGTTGTAATTGGTTTATTGTATGGTTTAATCTTTTATCCAAATCCAATATACCAAAATATGCCAGCAATGTTTGTATTTGTAGGAATATTTGTAACAGGTATTTTTATGATCAATTTCGGACAATTTATTCCAGCTTGGGATAGTGGTTATTATAAACTATTAATGAGTCAAAATATAAAGTACAAACAATACCTGGATTCAAAATTTTCATTAATGATAATGAGTGCAATTTTGATGTTTATTTTAAGTATTCCGTATGTGTATTTTGGTTGGAAAATATTAGTGATTCATTTTGCCGCAATGATTTATAATATTGGTGTAAACTCACATGTATTATTATTTGGTGGTGCATTTAATAGAAAAAAAATTAATCTAACACAACGAGCGGTATTTAATTATCAAGGGACAGGAGCTGTACAATGGCTAATAGGATTTCCATTGTTATTTTTCCCAATCTTGTTTTTTTACTTTCCGTATAAATTTATTGGTTTTGAAGCTGGTGTAGCAACCCTAATAATTTTAGGAGTTATTGGAATTGTTTTTCATCAGAAATTTATGAATGCAATTACTAAAAAATATTTAAAATCTAAGTATAAAATGATTAGCGCATTCGATCAAAATAATTAATCAAAACAACTATTAAACATAAATTAAAATGATAAAAGTAACTGAACTTTCAAAAAAATATGGAGGAAATACTGTTTTAAATATACCATCTTTAGAAGTTCCAAAAGGACAAACTTTTGGCTTGGTAGGGAATAACGGAGCAGGAAAAACCACGTTTTTTAATTTAGTATTAGATTTAATAAAGCCAACAACCGGTACTATTTTAAATAACGAAATTCAAGTAAATAAAAGTGAAGATTGGAAACCTTTTACAGCTGCTTTTATTGATGAAAGTTTTTTAATAGGCTATTTAACGCCTGAAGAATATTTTTACTTTATTGGTGAACTTCGTGGAATGAATAAAGCCGATATTGATGTTTTTTTAGCTCAATTTAAAGAAATTTTCAATGATGAAATTATTGGTAAAAAGAAATACTTAAGAGATTTGTCAAAAGGAAACCAGAAAAAAGCAGGAATTGTAGCAGCATTAATTGGTAACCCTGAAATAATTGTGTTAGACGAACCTTTTGCTAATTTAGATCCAACTACTCAAATAAGATTGAAAAAATTATTAAGTGATTTAACAAAAAATAGCAACGCTACAGTATTAATTTCTAGTCATGATTTAGGTCATGTTACCGAAGTTTGTGAACGCATTGTTGTTTTAGATAAGGGAAATATTGTAAAAGACTTAAAAACTTCAGCAGAAACCTTAAAAGAGTTAGAAACGTATTTTTCAGTGTAATTCAAATAAGTAAGTAGATTTTTGTATTTTTACAACCCTCTTACAATAATTGTATAGAGTAATAAGTTAGAAGCTAAGTAAAAATCAATTTCATTTGAAAAACAATAGTAAAATAGTTGTAATCTTTTTAATTCTTCTTTTAGTTGTTAGTTGTTCAACAAAAAAAGATGCTTTTTTAAATAGAAATTTCCATTCAACTACCACAAAGTATAATGTGCTTTATAATGGAAATGAAGCTTTAAGAATTGGGTTATTAGCACTAAATTCAAATTATCAAGATAATTATTGGAAGCGTTTACCAATTGAACCGTTAAAGGTAGATGTTTTAGCTTTACCAGGAATGAAAAGCGATGTAGATAGTTCTCCTAAAGAATTTGAAAAAGCTGAAGAAAAAGCAGTAAAGGCAATTCAAAAACATTCCATGTTAATTGCTAGGCAAGAACGTAACAATCAAATTGATAATGCCTATTTGTTATTGGGAAAATCCAGGTATTATTCTAAACGATTTGTACCAGCTTTAGAAGCTTTTAACTTCGTAATATCAAACTATCCACAAGCCGATTTAATTAATGAAACTAGAATATGGCAAGCAAAAACCTTAGTACGTTTACAAAATGAAGAGCAAGCTATAAAAAATCTAATTAATTTATTAAAATATAAAGAATTAGATAGTAAAACAAAAGAAAGTGCTCATACAGCAATTGCAATGGCATATCTTAAAATGGATAGCTTACAGCAAGTTACCAACCATTTAAATAAAGCTATTTTAACCGATAATAATAAAGAACAAACAGCTCGAAATTTATTTATTTTAGGTCAAATTTATAGAGAAAAAAAATTAAAGGACTCTTCAAATATTTCTTTTCAAAAAGTAATCGATTTCAAAAAAGCACCTTTCAAATACAAAATTCACGCATATATTGAACAAGCTAAAAATGTTTCAAATAAAGAAGAAGCTATAGCTACGATTGAGATATTTAATAAATTGACAAAAGATAGAGATAACAGACCGTATTTAGATCAATTAAATTATCATTTAGGTTTACTTGTAAAAGAGGATGATTCTGAAAAATCAATAACCTATTTTAAAGAAGCACTGTACCAAAGTCGTAAAAACGATTTTCAAAAAGAATTAACGTATGAAGAACTAGGAAATTCATATTTCGACAAAACATCTTTTTTATTAGCGGGCGCTTATTATGATAGTATTCTACAAATAACACAATCTAATAATACAAAGCGTGTAAGAAGCATAAAACGAAAAAGAGATAAGTTAAGCGAAGTTATTTTATATGAAAATATTTCTAAAAGAAATGATAGTATTTTAAAATTGGTTGCAATGAGCGATAAAGAAAGGGAAACTTTTTTCTCAGATTATATTGTTGCTTTAAGAACAAAAGACAAAGAAAAACAAGCGAAAATTAGCGCAGATTTAGAACGATCTAAACAAGCAAAAAATAAAAAATTAGTACAATTAAATAACACTAGTAAATGGTATTTTTATAATATGCATACCGTGTCTTTTGGAAAAGAGGAATTTAAAGTACTTTGGGGAAATAGATCGCTAGAAAATAATTGGAGGTTAACGAATAAAACAATAGTAAAAGTTAACAAAGAGTTTGCAGTAGAAAACTTATTAGAAGTTGAAGTTGGAAGTGTAAAAAGATACGAAGTTTGGTATTACACAGATCAAATACCAACCAGCAAAATAAAAATTGATAGTATTATTGCAGAAAGAAATTCAGCATACTTTAAACTAGGAGTTATTTATAAAGAGCAATTTAAAGAGTTAGAATTGTCAACTAATAAATTAGATAAATTGTTAACTTTTAATCCTGTATCATCTATTTTGTTACCAGCAAAATATCATCTATATAAAATTTATAACAGTCAGAATAATAGTAAAGCAATTTTATTAAAAGAAGCTATTATTCATGATTTTCCTGCATCGAAATATGCTAAAATTATTTTGAATCCGAATAAAGATTTAAATGATACTTCAGAAATTACATCTAAAGATGAATACGCATTGGTTTTCTACGAATATAAAGATAAACTCTTTGAAAGTGTAATAGAAAAATCTACAAATGCAATACAAAAATACGAAGGCGAAAAAATAGTTTCAAAATTTGAATTATTGAAAGCCTACGCAATAGGAAAAAAAGATGGTTTAATTGCCTTTAAAGAAGCATTGGATTTTGTTGCTATGAATTATCCAAATACTGAAGAAGGGAAAAAAGCGTTAGAAGTAATTAACACCATAAAAACAAAAATTTAGTTAACTCCAAAAAAGCATAGCACCATGTTCTCAGAAAAAAAAGAAAAACAACCACAAGTACTTGAAAGAAATATTATTGGTAAAAACACTTCAATTGTAGGTGATATTTTATCAGATGGAGATTTTAGAATAGACGGAAAAGTAGAAGGAACTATAAAAACAACTGGACGTGTAGTTATAGGAAAAACAGGTTATATAAATGGAAAGGTTGAGTGTAATAATGCCGATATTGAAGGTAAATTTTCTGGAGAATTAATTGTAAATAGCTTACTTACATTAAAAGCTACAGCAACAATTTTGGGTGATATTGTTATTAGTAAACTATCGGTTGAGCCAGGTGCTGAATTTAATGCCACTTGCGCTATGAAAGGCTCGGTTAAGGAATTGAAAAATGAACAAACAAAAAAACAAAAAACCGCTTCATAAGTACCTTCAATTAACAAGTGTTGTTTTTCAAATGGGAATTACTATTTATTTAGGTTCTTATTTTGGAAAATGGCTGGACAACTATTTTCAATCATCACATAAAACTTTTTTAATTATAACGACCCTTTTTGCTTTAATCATATCATTATATAATGTTATTAGGCAATTAAAAAATATCAATAAAAAATATGATTAGAACAATATTTCTTTTTTGTTTAAAATTATTTTTACTGCTGTTTGCAGTTTTTGGAATTCATTTAACCATTTTACATTTTTTAAATTTCCCTTTATTTAACAACCAAATTAATTTAGCTTATTTGGTTAATTTATTATTAGCATTTTTAATTTTTGGAAGTCTTGTAAAACTTAAAACTAAATTTGAACATTTACTTGGCTTTATTTTTATGGTTGGTAGCTTTTTAAAATTTGGGGTTTTCTTTCTATTATTTTATCCTACTTTTAAATTAGACGGTAGCGTAAATTCACTTGAAGCAACCTCTTTTTTAATACCCTACTTTACATGTTTAATAGTTGAAACCTTTTATCTTGTTAAATTGATGAATAACAAGCTAAAATAGCTGTTTTTCATCAAAAATTAAGAAATCTATAATCTCAATAAATAGTTTTTGGTTTCTGATTTAAAAACATATATTTGCAAAATATTTTTAGGCACCACTAGTAATAAAGTGATATGTACAGAATTAA
>NZ_JASFZF010000086.1:0-11930 GCF_046055765.1 Lutibacter sp.
TTAATGTATTCACAATTAAATTCTTTGTTATAGTTAAACATTTATTTTTGCTCCCTAAAAAGGGAGTGCAAATGTACAATTTAATATTTATATAACAAACAGCAAGTTAGGTTAAATTAATAGGGTTTAGATTTATGGTTTTAATAAATCTAAACCCTGAAATATCAGTGAAATATCAGTGAAATATCAGTGAAATATCAATGAAATATTTATATTAAATTTTTATTTTATTCTGGCCTGAAGTTCTGGAATTACGTTTGAATAGCTTCTTAAAATTCTATCCCATTCTTTATATAATTCATCACTTTTTACACTTGTCATAGCTCTGCTAGATTCTTCACTAATTAATTTAACTTTAAAAGTTAATGGGTCGTCAGAAGTTTGTTTAACAATTATTCTTGTTCTAATAGTATTTTGTTTAAATGTTTTTAAAGACCAAGCAGTTCTTAAATAACCAGTTTCTTTATCAGTCATTTCTATTATATCAATATTTGAAAGAATTATTTGGTTAATTAATTTCCAAGCTTTGTCTTTACTTATAGAGCATTTCAATTCAATATCAACGTTTGCAATATCAGTTTGTATAGAAGCATCAAAAGCATCGTCTCTAATTAATTGCATATAATAAGATTTTGGTGGTTTTGCCATTCCTTTTTTATTACAGAAATCTATTTGTTCTATTAAAAAACCTACTTTTCTAACAATAACAGTTATACATCCTTTTGAAGGAACTACAATATCTAAATTTCCTTTCCCTAATAGTTTTCCATTAATCCAAATTTCAGCATCAGATTCGGAAACACCAAAATTTATTTTTCTCTTTCCTATTAAATTATCGTTTTTTATATTGGTATTAAGTGTATTTGCTTGAAACGTGTTAATTACGAAAAGGCAAAGTAATGTTAGGGATATCTTTTTGAACATTTTTATTATTTTAGATTAAAATTAATTTTTTACTAAAGTAATTATTTTTAATGAATTATAGTTTCTATTTTAAATTTAAGGATAACTCACCTACTTTTATTCTAGTTAAATCAACAACCATATTTATTTTATCATCAATTAAATTTTCATTTTTACAATCTTTACAAATTATTGTAAGTGTAATAGTTCCTCTATTTAAAGAGGTGTTAATTGCTAAACTAACTCTATCTCCCTTTGAAAAATTACCACTACCTTGAGACCAAAGTGAAAATGCAGATTGGTGATTATCAAACTTATTAAAGCCATCTTCTCCTGTATAAGTTATTGTAGTTAAGTAGTCAAAATTTTGAGGGGTGTCTTCAAATTTAACATTATAAACGACATTTCTTTCATCATCATTTAAGTTGTTACAACTATTTAAAATTATTAATAAAATTGTTGCAGCAAAAGTAATTTTTCTCATAAATTTTTATTTTTAAAGTTTGCAATATAGTAAATGGATTTTAGTGAGATGGGTTTTAACCAATTTTAGAGCGTGAAACTAAATTTTGAAAATTAACTTTTTGATTTAAATTAGTAAAATCAATTAAGTTTTAACCCTTCATTTTTAAATAGATCAAAAGCAGTTTGATAGTAAGCTATAGTTTCTTTTAGAAATAAAGAGTCTGTTTTGGTATTAATCAACTTATTATTTTTAGAATTCCATTGGTAAAAAGAATAATTTTTTTGACTGTCTAAAATTAATAGTTTGTTCCCTTTTAAAAGTCCTAATTTTCTATGATTTGCAATTAAAGCTCTTTCATCTTTTGGTTTCATTTTGTTAATATCTTTTCCAAAAAGATTCGATTTATAACTCCAATTTAAATAACCAAATAAGGTTGGAAATATATCAATTTGAGAACTTAATTTAGTCACTTCTTCAGCTTTTTTATTTTGCAAATTATAAATAAAAGCAGGAATATGATAACTTTCTACATTAATTTCTGATCTACCAGCACTATAAGCACAATGATCAGAAACTATTACAAAAACGGTATTTTTAAACCATGGTTTACCTTTAGCTTCTTTAAAAAATTTCTCAAAAGACCAATTGGTATATTTTAATGCGCCAGCTCTATTTTCCCCAGAAGGTATATTTATAATTCCATTTGGGTATGTGTAGGGTTTATGATTGCTACTTGTCATAATAAAATTAAAGAAAGGTTGACCAATTTCGTATTGTTTATCAGCTTCTTTTAACACTTTATTATATAAGTCTCCATCACAAATTCCCCAGGCATTTTCAAAAGTAACTTCATCATCAGTAATTTGAGACCTTTTAGTAGGGTAAACTTCATTAAGACGATATTTATTTTTTCTATCAACAATATTAAACCCATTGTTTGAAAAGAAAATATTCATATTGTCAAAATGGCCATCACCACCATAAAAGAAGGTTCGTGTATACCCTTTTTGTTTAAAAACTTCACCTATAGTAAATAAATTATCGTTATTTTCTCGTTTTACAATACTTCTTCCTGGTGTAGGAGGTATAGACAATGCAATTGCTTCCATTCCTCTAATAGTTCTTGTTCCAGTAGCTTGTAAATTTGTAAAAAAAATAGATTTTTTTGCTAAAGAATCTATAGCTGGAATTAAATTTTTTTTATTTCCAAATCGTTTCATAAATTTAGCACTAAGACTTTCCAAACCTATAAAAATAACGTTTGGATTTTGCTCTATTCCAGTATTTGAAATATACCTTTCTATACTTTTTGAATTTTCAATTAGACTATCTTTTTCTGAAGGAATTAATTTTCTAATAATTTTATAGGATAAATTTAATGGATTGGTTAAATAAAAATTAGTATAATTTAATTCGTTTTTTTTATAGGCTGCAAAAAATGAATAAGGGCCAGATTTTGTTATTTCATTTTCATATTGATTTGAAAAAATTTCAGCCTGATTACTTTGAATATTTAATTGATAAAGGCTTAGAAGTATGACCCAAAATAAAGTTGGAATTAGTTTTGTTTTAAATGAGTTTGAATTATTAAAGGTAAATTTAAAAGCATTTTTGTTTTGAGCTATTTTAATGGCAAAAAAAGTAATAATAATTAAGATTCCTAAAATAAGTGGCAAAGGATATGATTGGTTGATATTTTGGACTACTTCATAAGTATATAGTAAATAATCTACAGCAATAAAGTTGAAGCGTTTTTGATATTCTTCCCAAAAAGTAAGTTCAGATAAAAATGAAAAAAACATAAAAAATAACGCGAAAGCATACATGAAATTTGTAATAATTTTATCAAATTTACTTCCATAAAATTGTGTTGGAAAAACTAATAAATAGACGGCATAAAAAGCCATGATGTATGAAAGACATCCTATATCAAATATAAAACCTAAGCCAAAAATTTCAATGAAGTTTACAAAAGAAAAATGAATAACATTAAAAGACCAAATATAGAGTGTAAGCCTAATTATAAATGCAAAAATTAAAAAAGTAATTGCAAATGTTTTTGCTAAAGAAAAACGTTTAGGGAATAATAATTTTAGCATTAATTGTTTTTTTAATGAGCTTCTAACCAGTTTTGTCCTTCTCCTAAATCTACAGTTAAAGGAACGGTAAGTTTAAAAGCATTTTCCATTTCTTGTAAAATTAATGGTTTTAAAGTATTTAATTCATTATTGTACATATCAAAAACTAGTTCATCATGAACTTGCAGTAGCATTTTAGTTTTATAATGACCATCTGTTAGAAGTTTTTGAATATGAATCATTGCAATTTTAATAATATCTGCAGCGCTTCCTTGTATTGGTGCATTTACAGCATTTCTTTCATCACCAGAACGAACTATTGCATTATGAGAGTTAATATTTTTTAAATATCTACGACGTCCTAATATAGTTTCCGCATAACCGTTTTCACGTGCAAAATCTATTTGAGTTGAAATATACTGTTTTAATTTAGGGAATGAATTGTAATAATTGTCGATTAGTTCCTTAGCTTCGGCTCTAGATTTTTTTAACTGCTGTGCCAATGTAAAAGCTCCTTGACCATAAATAATACCAAAATTTACAGCTTTAGCATTACTTCGTTGTTCTCTTGTAATATCTTTTAATGGAACATTAAAAACTTTAGCTGCAGTTGATGCGTGAATATCTTCACCTCTATTAAATGACTCAATCATACTTTCATCTTCACTTAAAGCGGCAATAATTCTAAGTTCAATTTGAGAGTAATCGGCAGCAACTAAGGTGTAATTTTCATTTCTTGGTATAAATGCTTTTCTAACTTGTTTTCCTCGTTCAGTTCTTATAGGAATATTTTGAAGGTTTGGATTTATAGAGCTTAATCGCCCTGTTGCTGCAACTGCCTGGCTGTATGTTGTGTGTATTCGGCCTGTATTTTTATTTACTTCATTTGGTAAAGCGTCAACATAGGTGTTTTTTAATTTCACCAAACCTCTCCATTCTAAAATTTCACGAACAATTTGATGTTTAGCCGCTAATTTTGATAAAATTTCTTCACCAGTTGCATACTGTCCGGTTTTTGTCTTTTTTGGCTTGTCAACCAATTTTAAATGATCAAATAAAACATCACCTAATTGTTTTGGTGAAGCTAAATTAAACTCTAAAGCGGCTTCTTTATAGATGTTAGTTTCAAGTTTTTGAATATCTTCAGTAAGCTTTTCTGATAATGAATTTAAAAATTCAGTATTTATTCTAATACCTTCCAATTCCATAGATGCTAATACTCTAAGTAAAGGAATTTCAATTTCGTTATATAATTTTGTTAGATTTAGACTTTCTAAATCTTGCTTAAAAACATGTTTTAATTGAAATGTTACATCTGCTATTTCAACGGCATAATCCGCTTGTTTTTTAAGGTCAACTTTACGTAACAAAAGTTGATTTTTCCCTTTTTTGCCAATAATAGTTTCTAAAGTTGTTGGTTGATAATTTAAATAAGTTTCTGTAAGTACATTTAAGTTATGGCGCATATCTGGGTGTAATAGATAATGAGCTAACATTGTATCGAATAAATTACCTGTTACTTTTATAGAAAAGTTATCAAGAATTTTAATATTGTGTTTAATATTGTGACTTACTTTTTCAATGCTTTTATTTTCGAAAAACGGACGGAATTCTTCTAAGATTTCTTGTTTTTGGTCGTTATTTTCTGGTAGAGAAACAAAATATCCTTTTCCTTTTTCGTAAGAAAAAGAAATACCAATTACATCGGCTTCAAAAGAATTTGTTCCTATTGTTTCAATATGAAAGCTAACAGATTTTTGAATAAGTAATTTTTTAATAAATAATTTTCTTGAAAGCGGTGAATTAATATATTGATAAACGTGATTAGTGTTTTGGGTGTTTTTATAGCCAGTATCCAAAATTTCTTCGGAAGGATTTTCAGTTGAAGTTGAAAATAAATCGAATTGTTGATTTGTATTTGCTACAGATTTAATAGGTGAATCTACAATTTCAGTTTTTGAAGTTACGCCATTTTTAGGATGCAATTTAAATATTTTTGGAAGGCTTTCTGCAATTCTTCGAAACTCTAATTCTTTAAAAATTTCATTTGTTTTTTCTAAATCTGGGTGGTTTAATTCAAAATCTTTTTCGTCAAATTTCACAGGGCAGTCTAAAATAATAGTGGCTAATTGTTTTGAAAGTAAACCAAGATCTTTGTTAGCCTCAATCTTTTCCTTCATTTTACCTTTTAATTCATGAGTATTAGCCAGTAAATTTTCCATACTTCCGTATTCTTTTAAAAACTTTTTGGCAGTTTTATCACCAACACCAGGTAAACCAGGAATATTATCAACAGCATCCCCCATCATTCCTAAATAATCAATTACTTGTTCAGGACGTTCAATCTCAAATTTAGCTTGTACTTCTGGAATTCCCCAAATTTCAATACCATTTCCCATTCTAGATGGTTTGTACATAAAAATATTTTCAGAAACCAATTGCGCAAAATCTTTATCAGGAGTTACCATATAGGTTTTAAAACCTTCTTTTTCAGCTTGTTTAGAGAGCGTACCAATTAAATCATCCGCTTCAAAACCTGCTTTTTCAATAATTGGAATATGCATGGCTTCCAATATTTTGTGAATATATGGCACTGCTATTTTAATTGCTTCAGGAGTTTCTTGTCGGTTAGATTTATATTCAGGAAAAGCTTCTGATCTAATTTTAGAACCACCTTTATCAAAAGCCACTGCTAAATGATCTGGTTTTTCACGCTTTATAACGTCTAATAAAGAATTTGTAAAACCTAAAATGGCCGAAGTATCCATTCCTTTTGAATTAATTCTGGGATTTTTTATTAATGCATAATAACCACGAAAGATGAGTGCATAAGCATCTAATAGAAAAAGACGTTTTTTTGACATAATATTTTATAATGTGCTATTTATTACATAGTTAAAATAAACCATTTACTGTTAATATGATGAATATCATAGAATAAAACAAACCATTTGTTTAGATTTGATGTTATTAACTAATAAATTATTTAGTTGTGAAACAAAAATACATAACTTTTTTGTGTTTCTTTTTTATTAGTGTAACCTCTTTTTATTCCCAAATAGTTAATGAAGGAACTTTACAAATAGCTCCTTCAACAATTGTTTATTTTGGGGATCAATATACAAATAATGCAACTCATAACAATGATGGTAATTTACATTTAAAAAGTGATTTTATAAATAACGGAACAACAACTTCAACAGCAGGAACTACTTTTTTTGAAAGTGCTAGTGTTCAATCTATTTCGGGAAGTTCAAATGAAGTAAATCTTTATAATTTAGAGTTAAATAATTCTTCATTTGGTATTTCTGTAGTTGATAATTTTGGGTTATTTGTTGAAAATTCAATTACTTTAACATCGGGTGATTTACGTTTGGTTGGCGAAGCGCAATTAGTTCAAACAAATAATATTGAAAATTCAGGTACAGGAAAATTATTAAGAGACCAACAAGGAATTTCAACAACAACAGCTTACAATTATTGGTCTTCACCTGTAAATAATAGCGGATCTTTTTCTTTGAATGGAGGATTGTTTGACGGTACAGATTCAGGTATAAATTCATTTTCACCCCAACAAGTTTTATTTAATTCAGGCGCTCCATATAATGGAGTTGCAGCAACTGTTGATGGAGGAGGTAACGTTACTACACCATTAGCAATAAGTACTCAATGGTTGTATAAAAATTCTGCAGCTTCTGGTTGGGTTCCAATTAATGAAAATACGGCTTTGGCACCTGGAGAAAGTTTTACAATGAAAGGAACTGGTGTAACAGACCAAAATTATGTTTTTAAAGGAATACCAAATAACGGTAATTATTCATTTTCTATTGCATTTGGGCAAAGTATAATGTTAGGAAATCCATATCCATCAGCATTAGATTCAGAACAATTTATTTTAGATAATTTATCGGTATTTGATAGTGTTGAATTTTGGGTTGATGGAGGCTCTCCATCTCATTATACTGCAGATTATTTAGGAGGATATGCAATTAGAAATTTAGCTGGTGGTACTCCACCATCAGTAATTACTTCTATTGATGGTCTTGGAGGTGCAACAGGAGTTGTTCCTGAAAGATATATTGCTGTTGGACAAGGGTTTTTTGTTGAAGCAACAGATGTAGGAACTTCAATAGTTTTTAATAATGGACAGAGAGCTTTTGTAACTGAAAACTCAGGAACATCTTATTTTTATAAAGGTGTAAGTTCAAAAAATATTGAAGTTAAAAATAGCTCTATTAGAATTGGCTATGAAGATCCTGAAGGCTTTCACAGACAGCTATTATTAAGTTTTTTACCTAATTCACCAGCGAATATTTATTATAACAGAGGGTATGATGCAATTATGTCAAGTCCTAGAGAAGATGAACTTTTTTATATAATTGAGGGTGACCTTGAAAAAAAATATGTGATACAAGGTGTGGGAGCTTTTGATAAATCTTTGGAATTTCCTTTAGGTTTAATTATTGAAGAAGAAGGTGTGCATACCATTATGATAGATGCTGTAGAAAATTTAAATGAGTCTGTTTATATTAAAGATATTATTTTAGACACCATTTATAATTTAAGTACCTCTAATTTTATTCCAAATTTACCAGCAGGTGAATATTTAAATCGTTTTAAATTAGTTTTTAAAGATAAAGAACAAATAGTTTCAGATGCTATTGAAATTGACCCAAATATTAAAGTGTTTTACAACAAAAATAAAAGTATTATCATTAAAAATCAAGGGGAATTAAAACTTCGTAATATATTTATTTTTAATATGTTAGGTCAAAAAGTAGCGAGAATAAATAGTAATTCATTGAATACTACAGAAATTTCAATACCATTTGACTACAAAAAAGGAATGTATTTAGTTTTAATAGAAACTGAACAAGGAAATAAAACATATAAAATTGTGAATTAAAAAATTTAAAAATGAAAAATCTAAATCATAAATATATTTTTATAGTGTTAATAGTTATTTTTTTTATAGGTGTTAATGCAGTTGCTCAAGTTGGTATTGGAACAACTACCCCTAATGCGAATGCAATGTTAGATGTTGATGTGTCTAGTTTAGCGACAGATGCTAAAAAAGGATTTATGCCTCCAAGAATGACTACTAGTGAAAAAAATACGCTAGGAACTTCATTAGTGTTAAGTGACAAAGGAATGTTAGTTTTTGATACAGATTTAACCGCATATTATTATTGGAACGGAACAACATGGTTGTTAATTAGAATTGATTCAGTAGTAACAGATTCTGATTCTTTTGGTAATATGTATCTAACTGTTCCTGATTATACAGTGATAGCATCTAAAAATACTCCCCTTAAAATTGAAGGAGTTACTACAGCTGAAAACTTGAATAATTTTGTAGCCTCTGGAAATAATAGACTAGTTTATACAGGTAGTAAAACACGAATTTTTTCAATTGTTTGCTCTATGTCTTTTGGTGCATCTTCAAAAAATGATCATTATTCTTTTTATATTTATCATGGAGGTAATGCTTCACCAGGTATTATTCAATCTACAAAAGTTAGAAGATTTATAGCAGCGACATCTGATATTGGTGCATTATCAGTTTCAGGGTTGGTTTCTTTAGCTCCTAATGAATGGATTGAAGTTTGGGGAGAATGTACAGATGAAGATGACCAAGACTTAAATGTTGAAACTTTTAATTTGATGATTTATTAAATAAAAAATATCATTGTTAAAAATAGCTTAATTTTTTGTGTATTTATTTTTTAATCATAAAATAAAATTAGATTTGTTTTATGATTAAATGGTTTCTTTTTGTAGTTTTTATTTTACTAATTGATTTTTACGCATATCAAAGTGTAAAAATGATATCTAAAAATAAAATTGTAACACTATTATATTGGTTTTTATCAATAGTGGTGTTAACAAATTTTGTGTATAAGCTTTCTACATTTAACAGGTCTACAGGTTTAACACAAGCTGTAATGTTTGCTTTTGGTTTGTTGGTTTTGTCTATCATACCAAAAATTATTTCATTGTTTATTTTATTTGCTGAAGATATTTTTAGAGTTGCTAAACTAGTATTTAATTATTTTTCAAGTAGTGAAGCAATACCTTATTTTCCAGATAGACGAGCGTTTGTTAGTAAAATAGCGATAGGTTTGGCAGCAATTCCATTTACTTCTATAATTTATGGGATGACGAAAGGGAAATATAATTATCAAGTACTAAAACACACCTTGTTTTTTGATGATTTACCCCCAGCTTTTAACGGGTTTAAACTAACACATATTTCGGATATTCATAGTGGTAGTTTTGATGATGAAGAAAAAATAATGCACGGAATTAATTTAATTAATGAACAAGAATCAGATGTGATTTTATTTACGGGAGATTTAGTAAATGATAAAGCAGAAGAAATGACTCCTTGGATATCGCATTTTAAATCGTTAAAAGCTCGTTCAGGAAAGTTTTCAGTATTAGGAAATCATGATTATGGAGAATATATTCGTTGGGGAAACTCAGAAGAAAAAGAAGCTAATTTTCAGGCAATAAAAGAGTTACATCCAAAAATAGGATTTAATTTATTGCTAAATGAGAGTGTGTATTTAGAAAAAGGAAATGATAAAATTGCGTTGATTGGTGTTGAAAACTGGGGAACAAGGTTTAAAAAAGCAGGAGATTTAAACTTAGCCTCTTCTAAAATTAATAAGGAAGATTTTAAAATTTTATTAAGTCACGATCCTTCTCATTGGGAAAATGAAGTTAAAAGCCACGAAAATAATTATCACTTAACCTTAAGTGGCCATACACACGGTATGCAATTTGGTATCGAAATTCCAGGAATTAAATGGAGTCCTATTCAATATGTTTATAAACAATGGGCAGGTGTTTATGAAGAATTTAATAGATATATTAACGTAAATAGAGGGTTTGGTTTTTTAGCTTTTCCTGGTAGAGTTGGTATTTGGCCCGAAATTACTGTAATTACATTGAAAAAGAGGTAGGTAACAATTTTTCAAATTAAAATGTTACATTTGTAAGTAAAGTAAAATTGATTGTTTGAATAAGCATATAAAATTATGACAAAATTTGGAGATTTAATAGGTTCAGATATTCCTGTTTTAATAGATTTTTTTGCAGAATGGGAAGAAGATGCTAATGATTTACATGGCATTTTACGCGATGTAGCTGCAGCTCTTGGTGATAAGGCAAAAGTTATAAAAATTGATATTGAAAAAAATGAGACTCTTGCAAATGCTCTAAGAATAAAGGGGAATCCTACTTTTATAATTTATAAAGATGGAGAAATGAAATGGAGACAATCTGGAACTCAAGATGCTAATACTTTAATAAGTTTAGTACAACAATACGTGTAGCCATTATCTTATTTTCTTAAATACAAATCCTTTTTCAGAATAGTATTCTAATATTTTTGGTAACACAAAATATAAATTTTCACTTGCTTTTACACTATCATGAAAAACAATAATACTTCCATTTTCAGTGTATCCTATTACATTTTCTAAACATTTTTCTGGGGTAATTGTAGTGTCAAAATCAGCACTTAAAACATCCCACATCACAATTTTGTATCCTTTTCCTCTTATTTTTTTAGATTGCGCAAAGCGTAACTTACCATAAGGAGGTCTAAACAATTTTGAATTTTGAATTTTGAGATTTAGCGTATTAAATTGTTGTTCGGCCAATTCTATATTAGTTAAATATGTAGCTAATTCTGTTTCGTAGCCGTTTAAATGATTGTTTGTGTGGTTGCCAATTGAATGCCCATGTTCAATAATCTTTTGAAAAATTTCAGGATTTTTTTGTACATTTTTTCCAATGCAAAAAAAGGTAGCTTTTGCATTGTATTGTCTCAATTGATTTAAAGTCCACTCTGTTATTTCATGTGTTGGACCGTCATCAAAAGTTAAATAAATTGCTTTTTCTTTTTTTGAAAAATCCCACACCCAATTTCTAAAAAAGAGTTTTACTAGGCGTGGAGTATTAATTAGATAAGATTTCATTTATTCTTCGCTCATTAAAAAATCGAACAATTTTAAATAGCTTACATATTCATCTTTTACATTTGTGGCATATTCTTCATTGTCAAAGCGAATGGTAGTTTTAACTATTTGATCATACATTAATAAGCTACGTTCAACTTCAGTAAATACGGCTTCTATTTCAGATTCATCAAACTGGCTGTAATAGGTTAAATTTTCTTGCAAAGCCTTTTTTAATTCTGAAGTTAATTTTCTTGCTTTTTCTTTCTTATTTATTTGGTAGTATAAATCTACATAAGAAATTAGCATGCTATAATGTCCAAATTTATGAACAGGCATTTTTTCTAAAGAAATATCTAATATTTCTTCCGCTTTTTCTAATTGATTTTCATTTATTAAAGCCCTTGCCAAACGTTCCATATTATTACGATAGGAAACGGAATTTTTCCGTGTTTCTGTATCTAAATAAATGTTGTCATCAGTAATTGTGCTCCAATCCCAATTTTTAACATTTTT
>NZ_JASFZF010000087.1:0-6096 GCF_046055765.1 Lutibacter sp.
GCAAAGTTCATAATTCCTAATAGGAAAATACTCATAAATGTTTTTTTCATAGTTTAATTTTTCTTGTTATTTTTTTTTCGTTCTTAATGTTGCCCAACGGTTTGTATAAGAATAGTAGCCGATTTCGGAAGTAGAATTTTTCAATTTACTACTAATGTTTTTGCGGGCTACAATGTTCATATTTACTACTATTTCGGCTATTATTTTTATACGGTGTTGTGTTTTCGTACTTTATTTTCCGTTCTGCTGATAGCGTTGGCAAGACATACTCTTTTGCAATTTTGGCTGGTGCTGTTGGCTTTTTTGAGCGAATTGCAAATGTGTATGGCTTATGCGTAGGCTATTTTTCTAATTCTGCATTTAATTTCTCTAAATTCTCTTTATGTTTGATTATGTTCTTTCTAATTTGATTACAAAAATCATTATTGAAATCAATTCCTTCTTTTCTGTTTTCAAAGTATTCTCTCCCATCCTTATCAACTTTTAAAACAGCGTGAGCAAACTTATTTCTAATTGATATAATTTCATTTTCATAATCATTTAGAATCGTTTTGATATTTCCATTAGGTAAATTCCGTTTTAACGCTCTCCACCTATGTGATGCACCTATTTTAAAAGAAATTTGTTCTAAATCTTCAATAGTTAAATCCTTAATACTTGCACTAAACTCTTCATTTGACTTTATATATTTTTGAATAATTGTTGTAATTATAGTATCAGAATTATCGGATTTAGAAATAAGTTTTTTAAGTATGATTTCCATTTCAACATCTAATGAACTCGTTTCTTGCATTATCATTCCTCTCATTGATACGATATGCTGAAATTTCTTGATTGTTAAGTCAATTAAATCCATTGTTTTTGCAATAACATTTTCAATATGCTCAGTTCCAACTTTTCGACCTGTTTCAAGAAACGAAACTCTATCAATTTTTTTTGCGTCAGTTAAATCCGCTTTGGCAGTATAAAAAAGAACTTCTGTCATTACAGAATTTTTTCTTAATTCTTTGATAACTTTTTCTCCATTTTCATCATTATTCAGATGGTAATCCGTTAATATTAAATCAAATGATGAGTCCAGTTCTCTGAAAAAATCTTCTGTTTTCGAAACAGGAATTATTATTGGGATAAAATTATTATCCAAAAGATGTTCTTCAACTTCTTCAATAAAGCCATCTTCAATAAAATCTTTAATTTTATCATCTAACCATAGTATTTTATATTCGAGTTTCATTATATCACTATTTTAATTATTGTTTCTTCTTTTTCTATTGAAGTTATTGATACATTTCCATTTAAACTATTTATTACCAAATCTTGAACTTGAAACAAACCTATTCCAGAGCCTTTTGTTGTTGTATATCCTAATTCAAAAACATTTTCTAAATTCTCTTTAGGAATACCTTTACCATTATCTTTAAATTGAATTTCTAACTTGTCTTTATTTTTCTTAAATAGAATTTCAATATTTTTTGCTTTGGCTTTTTCTGAATTAGATATTAGATTGTCAAAAATTGTTGTTAGTTCTAAAGGGCGAAACTCTTTGATGTATTCAGACTTGAATTTGTCGATAAAATCAACTTTCATATCTATATCGATTACATTATCTTCTATTAAATAAATTTCTGTGATATAATCTTTAATAAAAGATACAATATCTTCTTCAATTTCAGATGCTTTTAAGTTGAAATTTGCTTTAGTCACAAAATTCGCAATAGAATTAATTTTAGAAGACTCTAATGCTATTATTCTTATATGCTTTTTTGTTTTATCATCAATACTATCTGTTCCTAAGTGGTTTATTAGAAGTTTTAAGTTTCTACTAATGCGACTTGATGAATGAAAAATTTGATGCTGAAGTCCAATGATACGTTCTTTATCAGTTCCTATTAATGAACCTTGGAATGCCCCTTTTTTCTTTTCAGTTTCAAGGTTTATTTCAAGTTCTTCATTTTTTATTAATTTATCTAATGCCTCATCAGTTGCTTCATCTGTGGATTTTTTAAGAGAATCAAGATTTTTTTCTACTTTCTTTAAACTTTCAACAATCGCAACTTTATCATAATCACCACTTTCAAGTTCATTTTTTATTTGTGAAAGTGCGGTTTTTGTAGATTGTTCCTGTTTTCTATCTATTATTTCAAATATCTCTGGTGCGACCTCAAAAGAAATTAATTGTTTAGATTTAGTTAAGTTTGAGATTAATGACTTAATCGCATCTTGCTTACTTTGGTCATCTAACTTTATATAGTCCTCATTTGACAAGTCATTTCCCCAATCTACAATATCAATAATATATTTCTCAACTCTTCTTAAAGTAAAATAAAACCAATCATATAAGTCTAAATATGCGTCTGTTTTTATCAATCCATCACCTCTACTTGATGTTTCTCTTAGTTTATCGTTTGGGTTGTTTATCGAGATAAATCCTAGTGCTTCCCTTGTTCCAATATATCTTGTTCTACCTTGTGCTTTTCGATTATCCATTTTCAATGGGTCAGCACCTCTTTCTCCGTATGGATAGATTCTTAATCCATTTTTATACACGAAAATATGACCATACTGGACAGGTTGTATTCCCATTCTTCTTGAAAAAGTATATTTTGCAGAACGGTTCATATAGTAAATAGTTCCTTCTACATTATGAAGATTTTCAAAAGGATTATTCTCTATTATTTTATAAACTAATTTTCCTCCTTCATAGAGTGATGTTTCAATTTGATTTATCGATTTATCTGAAACTTTACTTACAATCTTAGTTGTTTTAATATCAAGTGTATCAAAAATTAAATTTTGGATTTTGCCATTAACAATTTTACGATATTGAGTTTCTTTTTTGTCATTTTCAATTTCATCTGGAACGACTAATTCAATTGTAAAAATATCATCTTTTACTTGTGTATTTGGGTTAATTAATTTTGCTAAAGCATCTTTTAATTTTAATAATTTTTCTCTATCCCAATCACTTTTAAGATTTGTAATTTCTAAAACTGTTCCCTTTTTTAAATCGTAATTACTTTCTGGAATTGTTTCGTGTAATACACTAATATTAACAAATTCTGCTTTTAAATCTTCTTCAAATTTGTCCCATTCAGTTAATAATGTCTCAACTTTGGGGTTTGGTTCTTCTTTTACTGTTTCAAGATACAATTCAGCACCCAATCTATCGCAAGAAAATCTACCAATTCCTTTTGCACCTGCATATGCTCGTTTTACTTTTATTTTATCTCTGTAATCATAACTATCTTCTTCTGTTCCTTCTTTTTTTGCTGAATATGCAAGAAATAACCATTTATTGATTAAATCCTCATAATTCATTCCCTTACCATCATCTTTAATAATGATTTTGGCATCTTTGGAATAAATATTTTCAAATATCATTTCAACTTTTGTTGCGTGAGCATCATAAGAGTTTTTGACTAATTCAAATACAGCAATAAAATCATCACTGATTAAATCACTACCAATAATATTTTTCAAGGCAGAACTTATCCGAAATTGTAAAGCATTTTTCTGCATTAGTTTATAAGTTCTTTTAAAATTAGTCCTGCTTGTTCTCCAAATAACGGTGGAATTGCATTTCCAATTTGTGAATATCTTGGTACTTCTTGTGTTCTTCTTTTACCACCAGTAGTGTACTTGCCTTTAAATTGATAAGTGTCTGGAAAAGATTGTATTCTTGCGTATTCTCTTACTGTCATTATTCTTGGTTCACAATAATGAATGTAATCATCTGGCAAAGTTGTAATTGTAGGTGTTGGTTTGTTCGCTTCTAAGATTTTAGTACTACTTTTTTTAAGTTGAAAACGTTTTCTATATTCATTACTTTTCAAGCCTTCATTTAAAGCAATTTGGAATCGGTTTTTTACTACTTCTGTATGTTTTGCAAATCTATGACTATCAACCTGGTTTTCTTTTCGTTTATACTTTCTAAGAAATTTTTGATATTTCGATTTAGTTTCTCCATAAATTCCTGCTTTGAAATTTGGTGTTTCGGAATCAATTGTTCCGTTGTTTTGTAACAAATCAGAAATTGCATCTTCTAAGGTAGGATTAATAATCAAATTTTTATTAACTAAAAATTTCTCTTTATTTTCTTTTATTTTGTTGAAAAAAGATTCTTTATCAATAGATGTATTTCTCTTTAAAACATCATTGTGTATTCCAACTAAAATAAACCTTGTTCGTTTTTGTGGAACACCATATTCTGAAAAATTTATTAATTCTCCTTTTACAGAGTAGTTCAATTTTTCAAGTTGTTCTACAACATATGATGAGTAGGCGCGACCTTTCTTGTCATTATTTTTAAAGCCTAAAGTAAAACCTTTTACATTTTCAAAGAAAATTAATTTTGGTTGAACAAGGTCTATAAATTTAATATAAGAGTTAATCAAATCGTTTCTTGAATCATTTTCAATTCGTCTTCCTGCCATTGAAAATCCTTGACAAGGTGGCCCACCAGCCACCAAATCAATTTCACCTCTTAAAGACTGTAATTTGCCTGAATAGTTTGATAGTACTTCATTAATATCGTGATTTGTTTGTGGAAACCAATTAGGCCAATCAAAATGCTTTTTTTTCTTTATTAAATTGAACTTTAATGTTTCAAAAGCATCAGGACTTTTTTCAATAGCAAATAGTCCTTTCCAACCAGAATTATGTAATCCCAATGACAATCCTCCACAGCCTGCAAAAAGGTCTATATATGTTCTTTTATCATTCATTTAGTTAACTTTTTATTTGAAACAAGTAATTCTCTAACGTCAACGTCTAATATCTCAGATATAGAATTTAGAACTGGAATACTTGGTTGAGAATGATTATTACAATAGTTTGTAACTACATTATAACTCTTACCAATTTGTTCAGCCAACCAGATTTGACTTCTTCCTTGCTCTTTTAATATTTCTTTAATTCTATTCATTGTGTCAATTTTCGGCTTCAATATAAATCATTACGATTCAAAGATACAATAATATATCAAAATTCAGTATGTTTTTTTGTGCGCTGGGAAGATTTTACTCTTTTATTTTTTTGAGATGGGCTTGTGAGGTGGCGAAAAAATAAATGTGTAAAATATGCGACTGGTAGTATGAAACACAACGGTTTAGGGTTATGATTTCGTTGCTGTAAATCCGCTAGGATTTTCGGGCTAGAAATCAGGTTAAATATACAGAAAGTTTGTCGGACTTTTACCAAACCCAGCAATGAATTATACCCATTGTTGGCAATAGTTTTTATCATTCATATTTCCCATACCAATTCCAATATTCTCCAGTGTTTTTTAAATCATACTTTCCATAATTTGCAGTATCATTTTTATAAACTCTAAATATTTTCATTTCTGGAAATCTATTTAATATTTGTTTTAAAGAATCCACTTTTTTTTCATTTACTTTTTTGTCAATGATTAGATTAAAATATAAATATTTCTCCTCATTTTCTTTTCTCATTGCACGTTCAGAAAATACCAATCCTTCAATTTCACTATCTAAATGAAGCTCTTTCCTAAAATTCTTTATAATTACTTTTTTATCTTTAAACCCAACATATAAATCAATTCCAAAGACCATAGAATCGTTTTTAATAAGCTTAAAATCAGCTTTCGGTAAGTCAATATCCATTTTTAATTCTCGTAAAAAATGGTTCCAATAATCCGAAACCCTAAATAAACCAGGGATTAAAAATTCTTTATCGTTCTTATTTTTAATCAAAAGAGTATCGTTTAAAACTTTGTAATCAAGAGTGTAATATTCTCTATATCCATCAATTCTTTTAGGGAAGTGAAATTGTATTTCTGATTTATTCGCTTTCCAAGTTCCTTTTCGTTTTAAATAATATTCGTAAGTTATAACAGAATCATTGTAAAACTTTATATTTGATCTCCCTCCATTAGGATAGTTATTCCAATTTCCAATAAGTTTTTGTTCATATTCATTTCTCGAACAACTCGAAATTATAAATACTAAAATCAATATTGTAAAAATCTTTTTCATCTAATGTCTAGTCCTAAAATACGGCTACAGGTTAAATTGAATTTACGCTGTTAATTTATATACCATATTTGGTGTTTTATAATCCAAAGATAGGTGTAAT
>NZ_JASFZF010000088.1:0-16003 GCF_046055765.1 Lutibacter sp.
AAAATTTTGCAATTATTGCTCAAAAAAGATTTGAATCTGGTGAAACAAACTTAATTGAAAAAATAGCTGCAGAAGGTAAACGAGAAGAAGTAGGTTTATTAAAATTAGAAGCTAATTTAGATACAGAAAATTTAAGAAAGCAACTACAATTGTTGCTTAATAGTAATAATTCTATAACTATTTTGGATGATAATCTACAAAAAACACCTTTTGACTTGGTTGAAGAATTAGGTAATAAAAATCCAATTTTAAAACTTAAAGAACAATTTGTTACCATTTCAAAAAGACAATATAAACTTGAAAAATCTAAATTTTTACCAGATTTAACTGCTGGATACTTCAATCAACAAATAGAAGGTGTCAAAAATTTTACAGGATTTCAAGTAGGTTTAAAAATTCCAGTATTCTTTTGGACACAAAAAGGAAAAACGCAGGCAGCTAAAAAGAATAGTGAAATTGCTCAAATGAATTATGAGCAAACCAAGTTAGATGTGAATTCAGTTTTAAAAACGAATCTACAAGATTATGAAAAATACAAAGCTTCGTTATTATATTATGAAACAAAGGGTTTACAATTGGCCGAGAAGTTATTTTCATCTGCCAATAAGGCTTATAAAGAAGGTGAAGTAGGTTATGTAGCATATATAACATCTTTAGAGCAGGCAGTACAAATTAAAACAGATTATTTAAGTAAACTTAATTTGTACAATCAAACCGTAAATAAAATAAACTATTTAATAGGAAAATATAATTAAAATAAGAAAGTGTCTATTGACATTTAATAAATATTAAAAATAATCAGATGAAACATATAATAAACATTAGCAGCGTTTTTTTACTTCTTGTTTTTTTAACAAGTTGTCAAAATAAAACAACGCAACAAAAGGAAGAAACTAATAAAGAAAGTGGTGAGAAAGAAGAAACTACAACTATTGTAGCACTGCAACAAAAACAATTAGAGGTTATGGATATTGAACTAGGAACCACTAAACAAGTAAATTTAGGAGCTACTCTAAAAGTTAATGGACAATTAGAGTTACCGCCACAAAGAAAAGCAAGTATTAGTGCCATTGTTGGAGGTAGCGTAGAAAGTGTAGCAGTAATTGAAGGAGATTTTATAAAAAAAGGACAAGTAATAGCTCGATTAAATAATCCCAAATTTATTACTATGCAACGTGAATATTTAACTGCAAAAAGTAATTATTCATTTTTAGAAAAAGACTATTTACGTAAAAAAGAATTGTTAAAAGATGGTATTACTTCAAAAAAATCTTTTCAACAAGCAGAAGCAGCTTATAAAGATGGTAAATCTACATTAAATGCTACTAAATCAACATTACAATTAATTGGGATAAATGTTTCAGTATTAGAAAATGGTCAAATTATCTCATCAATACCAGTAGTTTCTCCAATTAAAGGATACGTACAAAATATAGCTATTAATATTGGAAAATTTGTAGCTCCAGAGCAAGAGATGTTTGAAATTGTTGATAATGAGCACTTACATATTGGCTTAAAAGTTTTTGAAAAGGACATAGATAAAGCCAAAATAGGACAAAAAATCACATTTGCTTTAACAACAAGGCCTGATAAAATTTATGAAGCTGAAATTTTTGCTTTGGGTAGAGCTTTTGATATGAATACACGTGCAGTAAAAGTACATGCCAAAATAATAGGAAATCATGAAGGTTTATTAACAGGAATGTTTGTTGAGGCAAGGATAGCAACATCAAATAAGCAAGTTAGTGCTTTGCCAGACGGAGCTTTTGTTACTGAAAAAGGATTGGATTATGTTTTTGTTCAAAAAGAAAAAATGAACGATAAACTTGAATTTGAAAAAATACAAGTTAATAAAGGTATTTCAGATTTAGGGTTTACAGAAGTTGTTTTTATTAAAACGATTCCCAAAAACACATTGTTTGTAGTAAAAGGAGCTTATTACTTAAATGCTGAAATGCAAAAAAGTGAATTTGTGGATGAAGATTAAATTAATAAGTCTCAAAAATAATAGAAATGAAAGCATTCATAAAACCAAATAAGCTAGAAAAAATATTAGAAAAAAATAATGTAAAACCAACAGCAATGCGCTTGTTGGTTTTGCAATTTCTCCTAAACAACAAAATTGCTGTAAGTTTAACCAATGTAGAAAATCATTTTGATAAATCAGACAGAACGACACTTTTCCGTACTCTAAAAACCTTTGCAAAAAGTGAAATTGTTCATAAAATTGATGATGGATCAGGAGTTACCAAATATGCATTGTGTGAAGAAAACTGCCATTGTGAAATAGAAACCGATTTACATGTACATTTTCATTGTAATAAATGTAATGAAACAGTGTGTTTAACAGATCATAAGATTCCTCATATTAATTTACCAACTGGATTTTTAGCTGATGAAGTCAATTTAATTGTGAAAGGTATTTGCGATAAATGTAACAACTTATAAAGTTAATACATTTCTTAATTTTATAAAAAAAAATCAAAAAAATATAAAATTCGATACAAAATGATAGTATATCTTTGTATCATAAAATATAAATATTATGAATTATTATTTTAGTACAACTCTCAAAAACGTAACATTTGAGACTGCAAAAGAAAAAGTTACAACAGCATTAAAAAAAGAAGGTTTTGGTATATTAACCAATATTGATATCAAAAAAACTTTAAAGAAAAAATTAGATGTTGATTTTAGACCTTATGAAATATTAGGAGCCTGCAATCCTCATTTTGCACATAAAGCACTATTAGCTGAGGATAAAATAGGTCTTATGCTACCTTGTAATGTAATTATTGAAGAAGTAAACAATGGAGATATTATTGTTTCTGCTGTAGACCCTATTGCTTCCATGGGAGCTGTTGAAAATAATAATTTGGGAGAAATTGCAAACGAAGTACAACAAAAACTTAAAAGAGTTATTAATAGTTTATAATTTTCATTTTAACATTCATTTAATAGTATCTGAATAATAAATTATATCTTTGCGAAACCTAATGAAACAATTTTTTGTAAAAATAGCGGCAATTCTAATGACTTTTGTAGTCCTTTTTTCTACAATGTCATTCACTATTAGTGAGCATTATTGTGGAAACACTTTAATGAATGCATCTCTATTTTCTAAAGCAGAATCTTGTGAAATGGATACTGAAATGACTGCAGCATCAAAAGATTGTATTGTTGTTGCTGAAGACTGTTGTAAAGATATTATTAAACAAATTGAGGGTCAAAATGAGTTAAAATCTGATTTATTAAACCTTAATCTTGAGCAACAAGTATTTGTAGCTTCATTTATTTATTCATATATTAATTTATTTGAAGGATTAGAGAATAATATTATTCCTTTTAAAAATTATAGTCCTCCATTAATTGATAAAGATATTCATATACTTTATCAAACTTTCCTTATCTGATTTTAAATTTTAATTGTTGTTAAACAAAGTAAAAGATAATTGTAGCTTCTAAAAAGTAGTCTATAATCTTCTTTGTTTAAGTTTTTTTGTACTTTTTACATCTATTTAAAAAGTTTACAATACTATTATAATAATTAAAATTTAAATGTAATATGTTAAATAAAATAATTCGCTATTTTCTTGAAAACAAGTTAATAACATTTATGTTACTCGCTACCTTTATTATAGGTGGTATTGTAACAGCCCCTTTTAATTGGGAAACATCATTAATAGAACGAAATCCTGTTCCTGTAGATGCAATACCAGATATTGGTGAAAACCAACAAATTGTTTTTACAGAATGGATGGGGCAATCACCACAAGATATTGAAGATCAAATTACCTATCCTTTAACTACAGCCTTATTAGGTATTCCAGGTGTAAAAACCATTAGAAGTAATTCTATTTTTGGTTTATCTAGTATTTATATCATTTTTAAGGATAATGTAGATTTTTACTGGAGTAGAACACGAATATTAGAAAAATTAAATTCCTTACCCCCAGGAACCGTACCAAACGAAGTAAAACCAGCTTTAGGTCCAGATGCAACTGCATTAGGACAAGTGTATTGGTACACTTTAGAAGGTAGAAATCCAAAAACAGGAAAACCAACAGGTGGTTGGGATCCACAAGAACTTAGAACAATCCAAGATTTTTATGTTCGTTATTATTTAACTGCTACAAGTGGTGTTTCAGAAGTTGCTTCTATTGGTGGGTTTTTAAAAGAGTACCAGATTGAAATTGACCCCAATGCAATGAAAGCCAATAATGTGGATGTAAAGATGATAATGAATGCCGTAAAAAACAGCAATCTAGATATTGGAGCACGTACTTTGGAATTTAACAAAGTTGAATACCTTGTCCGTGGATTAGGGTATATTAAAAGCCTTTCAGATTTAGAAGAAAGTGTAGTTACTGTTAGAGACAATGTTCCTATTCGTTTAAAAGATGTTGCAAAAATACAATTTGGTCCTGCCACTAGAAGAGGTGGATTGGATAAAAGTGGTGTTGAAGCCGTTGGAGGTGTTGTTGTAGCTCGTTACGGTGCAAATCCACAAGAAGTAATTCATAATTTAAAAGCTAAAATTGCTGAAGTTGCACCAGGGTTACCATCAAAAATATTAGCGGATGGAACTGTTTCAAAAATTACTATTGTACCATTTTACGATCGATCTGGTTTAATTCAAGAAACATTAGGAACTTTAGAATCTTCACTTTCTCACGAGATTTTGATAAGTATTTTAGTGGTACTTGTGCTCGTATTAAACCTACGTGCTTCTGTTTTAATTTCAACATTACTACCAGTTGGAGTTTTAATGACCTTTATTTTAATGAAATTTTTTAATGTTGATGCCAATATTGTGGCACTTTCTGGTATTGCCATTGCCATTGGGGTCATGGTTGATGTGGGAATTGTATTTACTGAAAATATTATTAGGCATTTAGAAATGCCAGAAAACGAAAATATAAGTGGTAAAAAATTAGTGCAAGTAATTTATGTAGCCACTGTTGAGGTTGCTTCAGCAATTATGACTGCCTTGGCAACCACAATTGTAAGTTTTTTACCTGTTTTTGCAATGCAAGCATCTGAAGGAAAACTATTTAGACCTTTGGCTTGGACAAAAACATTTGCTTTAGTTTCATCTTTATTTATTGGGATTATGTTTATTCCAGCCATAGCACATGTACTGTTCTCTATAAAACTAGATAAAAAAAGAACGAGTCGCATATTCAATTCTTTGTTAATAGGTTTTGGAATTGTATTTTTAATAGCTTATGGAAGTATAATTGCTATAGCATTAATTGCTTTTGGTTTAAATAACTTACTAACGCAAGTGCCAAAACGCACCTTCTTAAAAAACAAAATAAAATTACCTTATTCTGAGAAAATTGCCAATTACATAAATATTGCAATTACCGTTTTGGTTGTAATTTACTTTTTAACTATTGAATGGATGCCTTTAGGAGCTTCTAATTCAACATTTGTAAACTTTATTTTTGTAATTTTAATTGTTGGTGTAGTTTTAGGATTGTTAATGACCATTGTGCATTTTTACGATGTAGTTTTAAAATGGTGTTTAGAAAATAAATGGAAATTCCTTTCAATTCCTATCTTTTTTGTATTCTTTGGAGCTACAATCTGGTTAGGTTTTGGTACAATCTTTGGTTTTATGCCAAATTTTGTAAAAAATACTAGCGCTTGGAACAGTATAGAAAAAACGTTCCCCGGTGTAGGTGAAGAATTTATGCCTGCTTTAGATGAAGGTTCTTTTTTACTAATGCCAACAACTATGCCTCACTCTGGTATTACAGAAAATATGGAGGTAATAGCAACTATTAACAAGCATATGAATTCTATCCCTGAAATAGCTACTTCCGTTGGTAAATGGGGACGCGTAAATTCGGCTTTAGATCCCGCTCCTACATCTATGTTTGAAAACACGATAAACTATATTCCTGAATATATTTTAGATGCAGATGGAAGAAGGATTCGTTTTAAAGTGAATGAGAATGAAGCTTTCGTTTTAAAAGACGATTCTACCTATAAATACGGGAAGGATGAATTCAGAAAAATTACTAAAGATGAATTAATTGAAAATGAAGATGGTGAATATTTTAGACAATGGCGTCAAAAAATAAAAAAAGCCGATGATATATGGAAAGAAATAGTAAAACATTCTAAATTTCCTGGATTAACTTCTGCTCCAAAATTACAGCCTATTCAAACACGTTTAATAATGTTAGCTACAGGTATGCGAGCTCCTATGGGAATTAAAGTATTTGGTCCAACATTAGAGGCCATTGAAAAGGTAGGTTTTGAATTAGAGAACTTATTAAAAGAGGTTCCAAGTATAAATCCTTCTACAGTATTTGCTGATAGAGTTGTTGGAAAACCCTATTTAGAAATTAAGTTAAATAGACAAGCAATGTCTCGCTATGGATTAACCATAAAAGACATGCAAATGCAATTATCAGTGGCTGTAGGTGGAAAACAATTAACTACCACTGTTGAAGGAAGAGAACGTTTTCCTGTTCGAGTACGCTATGCACGTGAGTTTAGAGATAACCCTGATGATATAAAGAAAATTTTAATTCCTACACCTACTGGTGTTCAAGTAGAATTAGGCGAACTAGCATCTATTGAATATGTTCGTGGGCCTCAAGTTATTAAAAGTGAAGATACCTTTTTAACAGGGTATGTAATTTTTGATATGAAAGAAGGAAATGCAGAAACAAATGTTGTTAAAGCTGCCCAAAAATTAATAAAAGATAAAATTGATACCGGAGAATTTAAATTAGCTGATGGTGTTACCTATCGTTTTACAGGAAATTATGAAAATCAAATTAGAGCATCTAAACGACTAATGTTAGTTGTTCCAATATCATTAATTGTAATTTTATTGATTTTATATTTCCAATTTAAAAATATATTGCCATCGTTAATGGTGTTTTCAGGAATTTTTGTAGCCTTTTCAGGTGGTTTTATTATGATTTGGCTATACAGTCAAGAATGGTTTTTGAACTTTAGTTTTGCGGGAGTCCATATGCGAGATTTATTCCAGCTCCACACTATTAATTTGAGTGTCGCCGTTTGGGTAGGATTTATCGCCTTATTTGGTATTGCCACCGATGATGGTGTAATTATGGGAACTTATTTAACACAAGTATTTGATAAAGAAAAACCTACTACAATTAAAGGTATTCGAACTTCTATTTTACATGCTGGTACTAAAAGAGTACGTCCAGCAATGATGACTGCTGCTGTTGCAATTATTGCACTAATACCTGTGCTTACAGCTACAGGTAAAGGAGCTGATGTGGTAATACCTATGGCAATTCCATCATTTGGAGGTATGTTACTGCAAGTAATGACGATGTTTGTTGTACCTGTACTGTACAGTATGTGGAAAGAACATAAATTAAAGAGACAATTGAAAAAATCACAAGCTTAAATTAAAAAAAATGAACATAAAAATATATAAAATAATTTTCTTTGGTTGGTTGTTACTGTTAAGTGTAAATACTTTTAGTCAGACAACTCTAGAAAATTATCTGAAAATAGCAGCCGAGAATAATCCTGAATTAAAAGCAACATTCAGTGAATATATGGCTGCTATGGAAAAAGTACCTCAAGTAGGTACTTTACCCGATCCTCAAGTTGCTTTTGGTTATTTTGTTGAGCCTGTAGAAACACGTGTTGGCCCTCAAAAATGGAAATTTAACTTAGCACAAAGTTTTCCTTGGTTTGGCTTGTTAGAGGCAAAAGAGAACGTAGCAACTGAAATGGCAAATGCGAAATTTGAGAAATTTGAAAATACCAAATCAAATCTTTTCTTTGAAGTAAAAACAGCTTTCTATAATTATTATTTTATTGAAAAAGCTATTGAAATTACAAAGAAAAACATGGAAATTCTTCAGGTTTTTAAACGGCTATCTTTAGTTAAAATAGAATCTGGTAAGGCATCCATTGTTGATGAATTACGTGTTGAATTAGAATTAAATGATTTAGAAAATCAGTTAGCATTGTTTGTGGATACAAAAAATACTATTCAAACTAATTTTAATAATTTATTAGCTAGAGAAGTTTCAAACAGCATTGAAATACCAGATACTTTATGGCAAGATGAATTACCATTTAACAAATTAAATATATTAGATAAAATTTATGCAAACAACCACCAATTAAAAAGTATTAATCATAGATTAAACGCTTTTATAAATCAGGAAGTTGTTGCTAAAAAAGAAGGGTTGCCTAAATTTAACATTGGGTTAAATTATACGGTGGTTGAAAAAAATCCTTCTTCAACAGCTGTTGATAATGGTAAAGATGCTTTCTTATTCCCTTCAATAGGAATTAAGATACCTATTTTTCGTAAAAAGTACAAAGCTCTAATTAAAGAAGCTAAATTTTTACAGGAAGCTGAAACCTTTAAAAAAGAAGATAAACAGAATGTATTAAGTACTGTTTTTTCATCTTCTTATAAAAATTTCAGTGATGGAAACAGACGTATAGCTTTAAACAATAAACAATCACAAATAGCAAAAAAAGTGTTAGATGTATTAATTACTTCTTATTCAACAAATTCAACAAATTTTGAAGAAGTTTTAAGAATCGAACGTCAATTATTAAAATATGAATTGGCGTATCAACAAGCCTTAATAGACAAAAATGCTGCTATAGCATTTATGCAATATTTAATTGGAAAATAAAATTAACAGTATGAAAAAATATAAAAATTATATAATAGGAGCCGGTATTTTAATTATCGGAATTATTTTAGGAAACGTGTTTTCTGGAAATGATACTACAACAACGCCACACAATGAAGTGGAACATGACTATGTACAAGATCCAGTAACTAAATTATGGACTTGCTCTATGCATCCACAAATAAGAATGGAGAAACCCGGTAATTGCCCAATTTGTGGTATGGAATTAATTCCATTAGATACTAGTAGTACTTCTGATGAAAAAATTGAAGATAATGAAATTGTTTTAACAGCCGAAGCCATTGAATTAGCAAATATTCAAACTTCAATTGTTGAAAAAGCAACTGCAACCAAAGAAATTCGATTATTGGGGAGAGTAAAACCTGATGAAAGACGATTATTTTCACAAGTATCTCATATTCCTGGTAGAATAGAACGTTTGTATGTAAATTTTACTGGAGAAAAAGTATATAAAGGACAAAAAATTGTACGAATTTATTCTCCAGATTTAATTTCAGCTCAAAAAGAACTGTTTGAAGCCATTAGATCTCGAGATATTTATCCGCAACTTTATACTGCATCACGTAATAAATTAAAATTATGGAAATTATCTGATAGCCAAATTAATGCTATTGAAAAATCAGGTAAAGTTCAAGAACAAATAGATATTTTATCTGATTATTCTGGCTATGTTATGAAACGTAATGTTGAACTTGGAAATTATATTACTGAAGGAAGTTCTTTATTTGATATTGCAGATTTAAATAGCGTTTGGATACTATTTGAAGCGTATGAAGCAGATATACCGTGGATACAAGTTGGCAATACTGTAGATTTTACAATCAATGCAATTTCTGGGAAAAACTTCAAAGGGAAAGTTACCTATATAGATCCTTTTGTTTCTTCAAGAACTAGAGTTGCTAAAGTACGTGTTGAGCTTAAAAACCCTGGCAATAAATTATTACCAGAAATGTATGCTAATGGTATTATTAAAGCCAAATTAACCAATATTAAAAATGCCATAATAATTCCGAAATCAGCTGTACTATGGACTGGTAAAAGGGCGGTGGTTTATGTTAAAGTACCACACGATAAAACGATTTCATTTGTGTATAGAGAAATTATTTTAGGGCAAGACATGGGCAATTTCTACATTGTAGAAAAAGGATTAAAAGAAGGTGAAGTTGTTGCAACTAATGGTGTGTTTAGAATTGATGCCTCTGCTCAATTAATTGGTCAAAAAAGTATGATGAACCCTACAGGTGCAAAAGGAAATACTGGAGGTATGGCAGGAATGGATATGGGTGGAGATAATAAGGATAAAGATACCAAAACAGAGATGAGTGATGCCGAAATGAAGAAAATGGTGATGATTGACAAATCTAAAATTGATCCAAAATTTAAAAGTCAGCTAGGAGAAGTTATTGATGCATACATTAATTTAAAAGATATTCTTTTTAACGGTGATTTTGCAGAAGCAAAAATGAAAGCAGAAAAAGTTAAGAAATCCTTAAACAACGTAGATATGTTGCTGCTTTTAGGTGATGCTCATAATGAGTGGATGAAAGGTTTAAAAGTCTTGAATATGAAGGTAACAGCTATTATAAACGCTAAAAACATTGAAAATCAAAGAATTAATTTCGCAAAATTAGGGCCAGAACTAGGAAAAGCAATTGAAAAATTTGGCTTTCAAAATTCTAATAAACCACTTTACTTAGAATACTGTTCTATGAAAGATGTGTACTGGTTAAGTTATGATAAAACCATTAAAAATCCATTCTACGGAGACGAAATGCCAACATGTGGAGAGGTGACAAAAGAATACAGAAATTAAAAATATAAATAAGCATGAAAAAATTAAATTTAAAAACAGCTTTAGTAATTGCATTTACTATCAGTTTATCTATAACATCTTTCAGTCAACAAAAACTTGACCATAGTAAAATGAACATGAACCACAAAAAAGGAATGGTGAAGGGTAAAATGATGATGCAAAAAGTAGGTGAAACACATGCAAGAACAGGAGACAAAGGAGATGGATTGATATATGTAAATAATGTTGAAAGTAAAACACGAATTAGAGACGAAAAATAATTAAAAACTTTCTATTTTGAAAACATTAAAACTCATAGAATTACATATTAAGGGCATGGTATGTGACCGCTGCATAAGTACTGTAAAATCCGAATTAGAAAATTTAGGAGCATCTGTTATTGAATTAAAATTAGGAAAAGCAATTATTAAATATCCTAAACACAAAATCACGTTACAAAGTATTGAAGATGCATTAATAAAACATAATTTTGAGTTAATTATTGATGATGACACTAAAACTATTGAAGCTATTAAAACCGTCTTAGTAGAAATTGTAAGTAATCTTCCTGTTGAAATGACTACCAATTTGTCAGCCATATTAGCTAATAAATTACAAAAAGATTATACCTATTTGAGTAAATTATTTTCAAATAGGTTAGAAATCACTATTGAAAAATATTTCATATTGCTAAAAATTGAAAAAACCAAAGAATTAATTCAAACTGGTCAATTAAATTTCACACAAATTTCTTATGATTTAGGGTATAGTAGTGTTAATTATTTATCAAACCAATTTAAACAAATTACAGGCATGAGCATGAGTGCTTACAAAAAATTATCTGACTGGAATAGAAAGTCTTTAGATAAAATTTTATAGATATCAACCATAATACTATATAAATAAAAGAAGGTTTAAGAATACCTTTACTAAGTAATAATAAATTAAAACAAAATAATAATAATTTAAAACAAATAATCATGAAAAAAATAGCATTTATTTTAACAATTGTAGGACTACTAAGTTTAAACGGAAATAGTCAAAATATGGATACTATGAAAAAAACAGATATGCAACAACAAAGCATGTCTAAAGCAATGCAACAAAATCCAGATATGAAGGATAAAATGATGAGCGCAATGATGGAAGATGAAACAATGCGTAACAAAATGCATATGATGATGATGAAGGAGGAAGAAATGATGAAAACAATGAAGAAAGACGATGGAATGAAACATATGGGATCTAAAGAAGGAATGATGAAAATGATGAATGCTAATCCTGAAATGAAAAATAAAATGATGAGTATGATGATGAAGAACCCTGAAATGTTAGCAAAAATGAGTGCAATGATGAAGAACCCTGAAATGATGAAAAATATGAAAAAAAAGAAAATGGATCACAATATGAAACACAAACATTAAAACATTTTAAAGTTCTGAAAAGGAGAATTTGATTCCGAGATTTATTGTATAAATTATCTTCTTCTTCTTTTCAGACACTAAAAATACTACTATAAATTAAAAAACACATTTATAAAAGTATTTAAATTAACACTAAGTTCTATAACTGTTTTCGTGTTTTCTTTTACAGCATACATTTACAAAATCAAAAGGTTTACTTAAAAATCAACAACCTAATTAATCAAAAAATATTGTTAGTAACTATATAGAAAGTAAAACACTCAACTATGGTAGTTTTAAAAAAGAGATAGTAAAGAAGATTTGTAAAAATCATTTTTATTGGTTTTGTTTGTTGAATTTGTGGGTATATCATTGTGTACCCACAAATATCAATCTACATAAAAATGTAACAGTTACTAAAACAATCCTCTCAAAGAAAATTATAACCGAAATAAAAGGAATTAGCAAAATTGAACTGAGTAAAGATGTTATGTAAATTATATTACGGTTCTTGTGAAGAATGTACTTTACTTTGAATCTAAAAATTTATCCATAGATTAAATAACACTAATCTTATATGTAATAACACTTTTAGATTTAGCAAACCTAATGTAGAATTCCTCTAGTAATTTATAAATTAATTTTATAAACAAGTATTATGTTAACCAATAATGCAATCTGTACAAGTACTATTACTAATTATGAGGCAAGCGCAATTTGCTTACCAAACCCTAATTTACCAAGGGTAGTCATTATTGGTGGTGGTTTTGCTGGTTTGTCTTTAGTTGAAGGATTAAAAAACAAACCTGTTCAGGTGGTATTGATTGATAAAAACAATTACCACCAATTTCAACCCTTATTATACCAAGTTGCCACAAGCGGATTAGAGCCAGATAGTATTGCATTTCCTTTTAGAAAACAGTTTAAAGGATATAAAAATGTAAGTTTTCGGCTAGCTGAAGTTCAAGAAATTGATACCAATTTAAAAAAAACACAAACTAATAAAGGATATTTAACCTATGATTTTTTGGTTGTAGCAACGGGTACTACCACTAATTTCTTTGGAATGAAAAACGTGGAAAATAATAGTCTTGGAATGAAAAGTATTCGCGACTCTTTAAATATTCGCCATTTAATGCTTCAAAATTTAGAGCAAGCAACCATCACTTGCAATACTAAAGAACGCGATGCTCTTACCAATTTTGCAATAGTTGGTGGAGGTCCTGCTGGTGTTGAAATGGCAGGTGCTTTGGCAGAGTTTTGTAAATATATTCTACCCAAAGATTATCCTGAATATCCTTCATCTATAATGAAAATATACTTGGTGGAAGGTTCAGATAAACTTATTCCAACTATGTCTGAAAAAGCTTCCGCAAAAACCTTAAAATATTTAAAAGAATTAAATGTTGAAGTTTTACTAAATGAAATTGTTACCGATTATGATGGAGAAATTGTAAAAACAAAAAGTGGAAAAGAATTAGTAGCCAAAAATCTTATTTGGACAGCAGGTGTAAAAGGAGAGTTACCAAAAGGAATTGACGAGAAACATATAGTTGGCGGAAATAGATTAAAAACAAACCAATATTTACAAGTAGAAGGAATTGAAAATGTTTTTGCAATGGGAGATATTGCAGCTGTAATAACAAACAAAACACCAAAAGGACATCCTCAAGTAGCTCAACCTGCCATTCAACAAGGTAAAATTACTGCAAAAAACATTATTAACTCAATTAATAACAAACCACTAACTCCATTTCATTATAAAGATAAGGGCTCCCTAGCAACCGTTGGTAAACGAAGAGCAGTTGCAGATTTAGGTAAATTAAAATTTACAGGATATTTTGCTTGGTTACTTTGGTCGTTCGTACATTTAATGTCTATAAGTGGCTTTAGAAATAAAATAGTAGTTGGTTTTAATTGGGCAATAAGTTATTTCAGTTATGAAAAAAGTAATAGAATTATAATTAGAAATTATCATAAGGAAACGAGTTAAGAAAAATTCAAACCAACATCATGGAAAATCACAAAAAAGAAAAACAAAAACTATCCTTGCTAGGTTCTATTTCATTAGGAACTGGCGTAATGATTGGTGCTGGAATTTTTGTTTTAATGGGGCAGATAGCAGAATTAGTTGGTGACTTATTTCCAGTAGCATTTATTGCAGGTGCAATTGTGGTTGGATTTAGTTCTTATTCGTATGTGAAATTCTCCAGTGCATATCCATCATCAGGAGGAGTCGCTAAATTTTTGACTAAATCATACGGACCCGGAACAGCAACCGGAACATTTTCATTGTTAATGTATACTTCTATGGTAATTTCTGAAAGTTTGGTAGCAGGAACTTTTGGAGCTTATACTTTGCGCCTCTTTCCTGAAGAATACTCAGGATATGGAGCTACTTTAGGAGTAATTCTTATTGCAGTAGCCTATATTATTAACATTTCAGGAAATAAAATTATTGAAGCAACTGCAACTTTTACAGCAATTATTAAAGTTGTAGGTATTGCTATTCTTGCAATTTCTGGGTTGGTCATTTCAGGTTTGCCTAACATAACAGGCAATTTTATGACTTCAAGTAATCAATCGTTTTCTAATGAGTTTGCTTTTATTGCTGCTTTGGCCTTATCAATTCTTGCCTATAAAGGTTTTACAACAATTACAAATCAAGGAGGAGATATAATTAACCCGCATAAAAATGTGGGACGTTCCATAATTATTTCAATTCTTATATGTACCGTTGTATATGTTACCTTAGCATTATCGGTTGCTGGAGCTTTAAGTATTGAAGAAATTATTTCAGCAAAAGATTATGCGCTGGCTGCTGCTGCAAAACCAGTTTTTGGAGATTTAGGAGCAACATTAACTATTGTTCTTGCTATTATAGCAACCGTTTCTGGAGTTATTGCTAGTGTATATTCTGCTTCAAGAATGTTGGGAATGTTAAGTGCTATGAAACAAGTTCCTAGTTTGAATAAAATGGGTAATTTTAAAAACCCTGCACTAATTTTTACAGTTTCATTAGCAATACTACTTACCATTTTATTTGACCTAACTCGAATTGCTTCCATAGGAGCTATTTTTTATCTAATAATGGATATTGCTATTCATTGGGGACTTTTTAAATACTTAAAAGGAGAAGTGAAATTTAATCCAATAATTCCGTTAATAGCCATAATTCTAGATATTGTTGTTTTAGCAGCATTTATTTATATAAAATTTTTAAATGATCCTTTTGTACTTATTATAGCTACTATCGGAATAGTTTTGATCATTATTGCTGAACGAGTTTTAATGAAATCTCATACTGATGAGAAAGGAAATATGAATATGGGAATGGATGATGCTAAAAAAATGAAAATGTAAAAGTTATATGATGAAGAAAATAATGCTCCTAATTGGTGTCTTAGTGTCACAAATCATTTTTGCGCAAAATACTATGTTTATGATTCAATTTGAAGGTCGTTTAATAGAGCGTAAAAATTTTGATAAAAATAATGAATTAATAGATAAGCAATCTTTTGAAGTAGGAAAAATAACAAAAAGTAATGATTTATATCTAATTAAAATACACACAAAAACATTTGATAATAGAGAAAAATTAATTGAGGAATTTACAATAGTTTATAAATGTAAGCCTAAACAATCTAGTCTAATGTTAATGATTCTACCATTTACAAAATCAAAGTCTAATCAAAAAACTATGGTAATTGCTAAATCCTCAGATTTTAAAAAATTATATGATTTAGATAATTTAAAAAATATAGAACTTGAATTAGAACTTGAATCTGGTTTATTAAAAGCGTTAGGTTCTAAAAGTAAAATTAAAATGTACGATAGATATATTGTATTAAAAGGAAATGAAAAAATAATTGAATCAAAAGTTGATTTAAAAATGTATGCGCTTGGTATTCGGGTTAAATCTTTAAAATATAAAGTTATTGAAAAATTTACCCAAGAAGAGATTCTCTTTTTTCAAAAATTTGTTAAGAATGATGGAAGCTATTTTACAGTAACTTATTTATAGTTAAATTTATAACTAAATACATTTTAAAAAATATTATTTTGAAAAAAATAATTTATATTATATCTATATTACTACTTACAATCAACGTAGGTTTGAAAGC
>NZ_JASFZF010000089.1:0-7022 GCF_046055765.1 Lutibacter sp.
CAAATCTTATAAAAACCCGTTGTAAATAATGGCGGAATTTCCTCCGAAATTCCTAATTTGAGTTTTATGAGTTTAAAGAATAAGATTGTCTGAGAAACGTGCCGAAATGAAAAAATGTAACTCCTACTCTACTTGATTGAGAATTGAATCGCACAGATTTTTATAATTAAAATGGTCAGATAAAAAAAGGATTTGAAAGTTGAAACGTAAAAAAAAGGAGAAATGAATCGCACAGATTTTAGTACAATTCCGAATTATAAGCTGAAACGTAAAAAGTTGAGTACAATAGCGGATTTGAGCAATGACACGTAAGATTTTATTATTGGAAAGGAAAAAGAATTTAAAGAAAATTTAAAACTAAAAAGACAAATTTTAGATTTTGAGAATTATTACCGATTGATTTTTTATTAAAATAGATTAATTCGAACTCAAAAACCACTATTTACAACACCGCATATAGCAAATTGCTAAATTCTAATAAATAGAAATTTTTTAGTACTTTTAAACTAATTAAAATATATGGAAAATTATAGTTTCAAACCCGCAACTTGCCATATTCAAACCCGTTGGCTAAAATAGCGGAATTCAGATTTCAGCGGAGAAAAAGTTCTTTAATATAAAATTTAGTTAACCGAAAAAAGGCAAATTGAATCGGTACGATTTTGAGCAAAAAAGCGGAATAAAAAGTTATAACGAAATGATTTTTTAAAATGAGAAATTTAGCAAGTCTGACAAATTTTAAATTGACTTCCACTCTACCGAATTGAAAATTGAAACGAAAAACTCGGCAGAACGCAAACTTGAAAAAGAAAAATTGTAACTAAACCGAGTACATTTTAGATTTTTCTAATCAAAACGGATTTTAAAATTGAATTGGAAAACTAAAAACAGAAAAATTATAACAAAACCGAGAAATTTTAGATTTTGACAATTATAACGGAATTGATTAAAATTTCGCAAAATAAAATTTAAACAAATGAAAATTAGTACAAAATAGAATATGAATTCAAAACTACTTTAGCCAACAATGGCTAAAAAAAATTGCTAAATTATGCCGATTAGAAAATTTAAAGTAAATTTAAAACTTAATAACAAACATCGGAAAAGTACGATTTATCAATCGCAACTTTTCCTAGCCTAAACCGTTGTACACAAGCCGACAAAAAATGAAAAACCAACCACATGTAAAAGCACATTTGGTTTTCCCAACCGCATAAGCCAACGCTCAAAAAACCAAAAGAGCTTTCACTTTCCCACTGCTACCCAAAATGACAAATTTACCTTTCAAACAAAAAAATAAAAACCTACATTAGTGCTCTAAAAAAAATTGAACACCACCGAAAATGAATTTAATAGAACAAGGAGTACAAAAAGGACTAATTCGATTTGACGAAGAAAGAAATTACATCACTTACATTCACCAAAATAAAAAGAGAAACTACAACAATCCAGAGGAAAAAGTACAAGCCGAGACATTTTTGACTTTAACTTTAATTTATGGTTATCCCGTAAACAGAATTTTACAATTTGTTTCTGTTCAAATGGGTTCGGAAACAAAAGAGGCTGATTTAATTGTATATAATGACGATGAACACGAAGAAACTCACATACTTGTTGAGTGTAAAAAAGAAGATTTAACAGACCAACAATTTGTTATTGCAGTTGACCAAGCGTATAGTTATGCAGTTGCAGAAGGTGCAAAATATGTTTGGACAACTTCTCGAATTAAAAATCAATATTACGAAGTTCCTGATAATAAACCAAAAAGCAGAATTGAAATTCCTGATATTCCTCAATTTGGTTTTAACAAATTAGCTCCTTATAAATATGTAAAAGGAGGTGAATCAAAAACCGATGCTGAACCAACAAATATTTTACAAGAGCCAAGCGAAAACGCAAAACAAAAGTTTTTTGAATTAGAAGTTGTAAGCGAAAGTGAATTAACTAAAATATTCATTCAATCGCATCAAGCTCTTTGGGGTGGCGGACAAAGAAATCCAAGTGTTGCATTTGACGAGTTAGATAAATTAATTTTCTGTAAAATTTGGGACGAGAAACATCCAAGAAAAATTGGAGAGCCTTACGATTTTCAACTTTTTAAAGATGAAGCCCCAGAAGATTTATTAAACAGGATTAAAAAGATTTACGCTATTGGTGAAAAAGAAGCACCAGAAGTTTTTAAAGATGGAATTTCACTTTCGCCGCAAGAAACCTTAACTATTGTAAAATATTTTCAACGTATAAACCTAAACAAAACTGACCTTGATAGTAAAGGAAAAGCGTTTGAAACTTTTATGGGCAGTTACTTTAGAGGAGATTTTGGGCAATATTTTACACCAAGACCAATAGTTAAATTTATTGTAGATAGTTTACCAATCAATCACAAATCTAGAGTTTTAGATACCAGTTGCGGAAGTGGTGGCTTTTTGTTATTTGCACTCGACAAAGTTAGAGAGCAGGCAAGTGAATTTTACGACCCAATAAAAGATGAAAAAGACCATTATACACATTGGCACGATTTTGCAGAAAAAAACCTTTTTGGTATTGAAATAAACGACCAAATTGCCCGAACTGCAAAAATGAATATGATTATTCACGATGACGGACATACAAACGTTATTGCATCCGATGGTTTATTAAGCGATGTAGAATTACAAGAAAATAGTAAAAATTTTGAGTTTAAATACAACTCATTCGATTTTATCATAACAAATCCGCCGTTTGGAAGTAGCATAAAACAAACTGAAAAAGCATATTTAAACCAATACAATTTTGGTAAAAAGGAATTAGATTGGCTAAATACTAAAACTGAAAAAGAAAAAGCAAGACCAAGCCAAAGTACCGAAGTGCTATTTTTAGAACAATGTCATAAATTTTTAGCCGAAGGTGGTTATTTGGCAGTTGTTATTCCTGATGGTATTTTAACCAACAGCAGTATGCAATATGTACGTGATAATTTAGAAGAAATGTACCGTATTGTTTCGGTAGTTTCAATGCCACAAACTGCATTTAGTGCTACTGGTGCAGGAGTTAAAAGTTCTGTATTATTTTTACGCAAACACAAAACTAAGCAAACGACTAAAATTGTTGAACTTAAAGACAATTTAAAATTAAAAGTAAAAACCGATGCTAATTACTTAAAAACCGTTTCAAAATGGGAAAAAGAAAAGAAACAAGCAATTAAAGATTTAGAAAATAAAACAAAAATAGTACACCCAAAAGCTATTAAAAAGGAAGTTAACGAACTTATAAAAGATGATAAAGCTCAAATAAGTCAACAATTTACCGACAACCTAAATGAGTTAAAAGATGAATTAACCGAAAAATACTTTATTGCCAAACAAACGGCGTTAGACAATTATCCTATTTTTATGGCAATAGCCGAAGATATTGGGTATGATGCAACTGGTAGAGCTACAAACACCAACGAATTAGTTGAAATTGGAAAAGAATTAGAAAAATTTATTGCTCATATAAATAACACTGAAAACTAAATGAGTAATTATACAATTACAAATAAATCTTTAGATAAAAACAAAGTTTTTATTTTACAAAAAGGCGAAATTCATAAAAGGTTTGACCCTTTTTTCTATGTGCCAGAATTGTTAGAGTTAGAAAAAAGAATAGTATCCAAAAACCCTAATACACTTAGAAACTTTGTGAAAAGTATCTCAAGTGGTGCAACTCCTAGTAGAGATGAAGAGGATAAATATTATTCAACTTCTGAAAATGGTATACCTTTTTTAAGAGTTCAAAATATTACTCAATATGGTCTCGACTTATCTGATGTAAAGTTCATAAATAAGGAAACACATAATTCACTTTTAAAAAGAAGTCAAGTAGAAGAAGATGATTTATTAGTAACTATAACTGGTAGAATTGCAAGTTCAGCCGTTGCACCAAAAGGTTTTATAGGTAATATAAATCAGCATTCAGTTGTTATAAAAACACATAATCGAGAAACAAGCGAATTACTTGCTTGCTACCTTAATACTACAATTGGACAAAAATTGGCTAATAGATTAGCAACAGGTGGCACTAGATTAGCATTAGATTATCCAGCATTGTTATCAATACCAATTATAGTAAATAATAAAATATTAGATATTACAAAAAAAGTAATTTTACAAAAAGAAAAAAACGAAGCATCTTCAGAAAATCTATTAAATAATATTGAAACATATTTATTAAATGAATTAGGTATTATTTTACCTGAAAAATTAGAAAATACTTTGAGAAATAGAATGTTTACAACCTCAATTAGTGAACTTTCTGGAAGTAGATTTGACCCTAATTATCACATAAATTATTTTCACAAAGTTTTTCAATCAATTGAAAATGGAAAATACGAATATTCAAAGATGAATCAATATGCTTCATTTCAAGCTGGATATGCTTTTAAATCTAGTGATTATGTAGAACAATCTGAATGTTCATTAATAACAATAAAAAATATAAAGAAAAATGAAATTGATTTAAATAATGTTACTTTTTTACCAAATGACTTTTATGAGTTATTTAAAGATTTCCAAATTAATAAAAATGATTTATTAATTGCAATGACAGGTGCTACAATTGGTAAAGTTGGTATATATAATCATATTAACAAAGCTTTATTAAATCAAAGAAATGGAATAATAAAGCCAAATAATTTAAATTCAATTTATTTATTAAGTATTTTGAATCTTAAAATATATCAAGAAATAATATTACGAAATTCAAATGGTGGTGCACAGCCAAATATCAGTGAAACAGATATAATGAAAATTTCAATTCCAGTTCCACCACTTGAAAAACAAATTGAAATCGCAGACCATATTTCAGCAATTAGAAAACAAGCACAAGATTTAAAAGACCAAACCAAGGTATTATTAGAAAAAACTAATAAAGAAATAGAAGATATATTGCTAAACACCTAACAAAACCATAAGGAATAGGTACTAATTAGTATTTTAATCAACAAAAACAATAAGGAGAACAAAAAGAACGTTAAGAAACGTAACACAAGCGATAAGGAGTGTATAAAAAGCTTTAAGGAATTGAAAAAGAACGTTAAGGAACACACCAAAAGCTATAATAAATAGGCAATCATCCGAAAGGAGAAGGCAATAAATAAATTAATAACAAAAAAAAATTGCATTATGGCAACAAAACGAACATTAACTGAGGCGGAAGCCTTGGAACAGTACAGAGTATCATTTGAAAATGTTGAAAGTCAAACAGAAATCGCCACTATTATGGCAGAGTTTGGATATGATGAAACATTGTTAACAGAAGGTAAAACTTTATTAACAAAAACACGTCAAGCCTTCGATTTAAACAAAACTGAAGATGACGAAACTTCAGAGGCTTACAATAACTTCAAAACAACAAAAGAAAATTTAGCTAAAACGTATTCACTTCACAGGAAAAAAGCGAAAGTTATCTTTAGAAAAGATGAAATAACCTATAATAATTTAGACTTAAAAGGTAGTTTACCAACTTCATATATAAAGTGGTTAGAAGTTGTTAAGAAATTTTATTCAGTAGCAATTGGAGATACCCAAATTGAAACAAAATTAGCTCGACTAAAAGTAACTCCAACAGAACTACAAGATACCGTTGCATTAATTGCGGAGTTAGAAACAGCTAGAGCTGAGTATTTAAAAGAAAAAGGAGAAAGTCAAGATGCAACAAAACTAAAAGATAAAGCATTCGGAGAAATTGACGACTGGATGAGTGAGTTTTACGCAGTAGCAAAGATTGCATTAGAAGATAACCCACAACTTTTAGAATCATTAGGAAAGTTTGTAAGAAGTTAGTCTTTCAAATAGTAAGCACATTGGCAAACTCACACGAGCCACGCTTCGCCAACAGTTTGCCAAAGAGCTTACAGCATCTAACAAGCTTGACAAATTACAACACCAAAGATTAAAAAAAGGCCAATGTACAACACCGCATATAGCAAATTGCTTAATTATGGTAAATAGGAAAATTTTAGTACATTTAAACAAATAAATAAACAGTGGAAAAGTACGTTTTCAAACCCGCAACTAGCCATATTCAAAACCGTTACCTGTAATTCTCTTTATGATGAAAATAATATTTAAAATTGCATTTATTTTTTTAATAATTTTATCAATTTCGTGTAAAGAGAAAGATAATGCTAAACCTGAAACAAAGAATGGTAAATTCAAGCAAACTGAAAAAACTATTGACTTTTCAAAAATTTTCAAAGATAAAAATCAGATAGAGGAAAGTAATATAAAAATTTCTGACTCAATTTATTATGAATTTTACAATCAAATCTTGAGGGGAAATGTTACAATTATAGGTAGAGAATTGTTGTCAACGAAAATTGACACAATAACTTTAAAAGAGTTAATTGAATTTTCAAATAATCCGAGAATGGATAGTCGAAAGATTTTGTTGTTCAACAATTATATTAAAAATGAGAATATCGAGAAATTAAATTTGAGCGAAAAAGATTTAGTTTTTTTCCTAAAACAATCAGATTTAAAGGATGGAAAATTAAAACAAAGTGAATTATTAAAAAATAAAGTAATTAACGAAAAAGAATATGAAAAAATAGAAAAAGATTTTGATTTAAATGATATGAGTTCAAGTGAAATTGGTCCATTTTGTAAGATTTATAAACCAATTTTCTCTAACGATTTATCTATTGCAATTTTCAAGTATGATTATATTCCATTTCCTAGAGAGTTCAGCTCAGGAACATATTTATTCATAAAAGAAAATGAAAAATGGAAAGTCGTTACGTGGATTGGATTTTATGAGATAAGCTGATAAAAAACTACAGGTAACACCGTATAAAATTTATGCTTAAATTTGATTTGAAACTAAACGACAAAAATACTAACAAACCGATTTGCTTTAACCGAAAATCCTAACGGATTTTAGGTCGCACAAATCTTATACAAACTCGTTGCCATTAATAGCGCTGATGGAAAATTTTAGCTTTAGTGGAAAAGACTCACAAGTCATTTAATGATAGTTATTAAACAAACATTTAGAAGAATTCC
>NZ_JASFZF010000090.1:0-5054 GCF_046055765.1 Lutibacter sp.
TTAAAGAACTCAAGTAATCATTTTTTCCTCCAGCGTGTATTTTTAAGTTTTTCATAACATTTTTTTGAGGTTTTTCCGCAATTACTTGCAACGGTTTAGAATATGAAAAGTTGCGATTTTAAAAACGCAATTTTCCATTTATTAAAATTTATTTTTTTGTGTTTTATTTTTCATATTTTCTCAAATTCAGCAATTTTTTATATGCATTGTTGCCTAAAGTAACTTTTTTCACTCATTATGTGAATCATTTTAGTGTTATCAACTTTCTTAATTGGCGTAATTTTTAATCAAATCCGTTTTGTTACTCAAATCTTTCTGTTTTCATTGCTCAATTTTACAGCGTTTTCATCTGCAATTATAAGCAACGGTGTTGGTATGTAAAAATAGCCGTTAAGATTATAACTTTTGGTTAGCTCTTTTCTGCTATTTTTTATATACCGTGTTATCTTTAGTTTTTTATTATTTCAAATATTCTACCTGTATTTACTTCTGTATTTTCTGTCCAAACATTCACATTGTTATACCAAATTTTATCGCAAATAGTATAATTTTTTCCATATCTGTAATTTGTTTTGATGGTATCTGTTTCAGTATTATTCCATTCTATGTATGTGATTGCATCCTCCATCACATAAGTATTTGGAAATAATTGAAAAGCATAAATATTTTCTTGAGAGTCTTCAGGAGTAATAATTCTGAAATTTCTAGGAGAACTTAAGTTCGGATAGTAAATTTCTTCGCTTCCACCATCAGCTTTAACATAGTATATTTTTATGTTATCACTTAAATAAGCATTTTGATTATTCGGATTTAGCATATCATTACCATTAGAATCTTTAACTGTAAAAATTACATCTGTGTCTAAATTATAGTAATTATTTTCATTGTTATTGTCATCTGAACTGCAAGAAACTATAAGAATAAGTGCTAGTAGCATAAAGATTAAATTTTTCATAATTTTATTTTTTAAGGTTTAATTCTATAAATACACTTTCTACTATATTGAAAATTAGGGTTTTCTACATTTCCATTATGAAGTGTTATTAATACATTATTAACCCAAATATTATTTTTGTAAAACCATCCATTACCGCTACCATTCCATCCCCAATTCATATATAACCACTCATATCTGTTTTCTTGGGCAGTGTATTCATATTGTGTGCCCTCATTATAGATGTATAAATCGTATTGTTGTTTGTATCCATCACAAACCCAAGCGTGTCCATCAAGATAGTACGTTGTAGTTTGTTCCCAAAACCACCATCCATTTGTTTCAGTTTCATAAGTATGTGAACCTCTCATATAAACAGGACGATTATACATTCCTATTTCTTGCTTTACAGTACTAAAATCGTAGGCAGAATATGTTGCAGTAGAAGAATATCCGTAATTATTAACTAGAACATTTCTTACGTCTTCAGAATTTGCCGAAGAACTACCAGGCGAATACTGCATATTAACATTTTCTGGTAAGCCGATATCAAACATTAATGATGCAACTTCTAAACCAGCAGTTGTTGACAAAGGAAGATTAGGCATAGTTGGCCAATTAAAAGTATTTGGCCATTCGTGGTATCTCATTATTTGTGCCATTGCTACAGCAACGCAACCAGTTGGATTATTATTTGTGTAAAAGTTATAAGGAAAACCTTGTCCCCAAGTTGTTTGCATTAAAGGGCCAGCTTGTTCGTTTACTGTGTGGCTATATCTTTTATTTGAACTTGAACTGTCTCCACTTCCTTCACTTCCATCGTCAGGGTTGTCATCTCCAATTCTATCAACAGAATATGGTATTACAGCATCCCACTGTTGCTCTACCTCCTCAATAGGTTCTCTTGTTTCTAAAATATCATTGAAAAGAATATTTTCTGCAATCCAGCTTTTCAAACCATCAGGAGAATTTTCATTAAACTCAAATACTCCAGTTTCTGAATGAGCTACAATTGGAACATTTTTAGTATTTGATGATACTAATACAAAACCATTAGGCTCAATATTCACCGTATAAATTGCCGTTTGATTGTTAAAATCTTTAATAGTTTCTGTTGATTGTACTTTAGCTGATTGAATTATTGTAGATTTGTTATTATTACTTTTTAAATAATTTCTTGAATTGTATGTTTTGTTATAAAAATTTAGTGCAACTTCTCTTGCTAAATCTTCTGTTATTTCAATTCCACTTGAAATTTGATTTTCAGGAATGATTGCAGAAGATTGGACATAAATTCCCTCGTTACTGCATGAGTTTAAAGTAAATGTTATTACTCCTAAAAGTAAAATTAGTCTGTTAAGTAATTTGTTTTTTTTCATAGTTTTTGTTTTAAATTAAAAGAAATCGAAGTTTAAATATAACGATTTTTGTTGTAGAATGATAAAAATGTAGTAATCAATTAAACATTTTGTTGCAATTTCATGGTTTTTATTAATAATCAGACTGGAATTTGTCGTCTCAATTTATCAATATTTTATAAAATTATTCTTAAGATCCGAGTTTCGTCGTTATTTTTGGCAACGGGTTTTTATAAGATTAGTGCGACTTTAAATACGTGATTTTTCCGCCTAACTTTAACCTTTGTTTTTCGCTATTATTTTAATTTTTAGCTAAATGTAAGCATTAATTTTATAAGTTGTTAAATTTAGTAGCTTATTCACTCTGATTTATCTTTCCTTTCCGTTTCTTCTCCTGCTACTTCTCTTTTTCTTAAATTTTTATTTTGATTTAAGCTCTTTTTTGAAACTCTTTTTAACTCGCCATTGCTCCTTTTTTATCTACGTTTCTTCTCTCTAATCCATTCTTTTAGGAAATCTTACGTGGCATTTCTCTTTCCTGTAATTTCTCCGAAATGAAAATAAAATCCAGTTCCTTTAATTTTTACTTTTCTTTTCGCAAAATCTGTGCGATTTGTTTCTCAAATCTATTCACTCTGAAAATTACTCCGCTCTGGAAATCCTTTCCGTTTTATTTCTCAAATCTGTGATTTTTCCATTTACTTAGATTTATATTTTAATGAACTTTTATCCAATCTGAGTTGAATCCGCTATTAAATTTAACGGGTTTTTATAAGATTTGTGCGACTTTAAATACTTGGTTATTCCGCCTAACTTTAACCTTTGTTTTTGTTTATTATTTTCAATTTTAGCTAAATGTAAGCATTAATTTTATAAGTTGTTGCACGCTGCTTTTTTTACTATTAAAGTTCAAATTGTTAATGAGTTAATTTTTTATACTTTCTAAAAGTTCCATTTATATATACAAATCTTGAATTAGGTTCATTATATGATGAATCTGCAATACTTTTGTTCTTTAAAAATGAAGCATATCGGATATTAGCTAAATCAGCTAGAGTATAAAATATATTATCATTTGTAGTCATTAGGTTTTTATGCCTTATTAAATTGGAATATTTATAATTATTTTTAATAAACTTATTTGAACCCCAAATAAATAAAGGTATATGAGTTTCTTTTTCTGTTGGATTAGCAGAACCATAACCAAATAAATTTTCATTTTCAAATAAATTACAACCATGATCTGGAGTAAATAATATTATGGATGATAAATTTTTACGTTTTGTTAATCTTATTATTTTACTTAAAACAAAGTCTTGTAATAAAATCATATTATCATAATCATTTATAAAAATAAATTTATTTTTAAAATTGACAGGATAATTTTTTAGAAAACTACTAGGTTGAAATTTATTAAACAATTTTGGAATTGAACCATGTCCTCCAACCATGTTAATTACTATAAATTTTTTATTATTGTCTTTTACTTTAATAATAGAATCAAAGACAGGAAGAATATCTAAATCAGTATGTTTTCTTTTATATAGTTCAAATACATTATCTGGTTCATTTTTATTTTCAATATAGTCAAATATATTTTGATTAGAAATCCAAATTGTCTTATAATCAGCTTCTTTAAAAAGAGAAACGATAGTTTTTTGGGAATAAGCAAATTCCGGATTTTGAGGAGTAGCTTGAGTAATTAATAAAGGAATTGAGCCTGCTGTTGAATTTCCATTTGAATAATGTTTATTAAAAGATATAAGGTTTTCTATCGTATCTAAATTAGGACTCGTTTTTCTATTATAACCATTAATAGACCAATTACTATATCTAATTCTTTCACCTATTATTAAAATTACAATATCAGGTTTCTTTAAATAATCTATTTTATCTAATATATTAAACTTGAAATTTTCTTTTAGAGTTTTATACTTATTGAATCGAGATCTTGATAGTACAAATTCATAGGTTCTATAAAAGACATTGAAAGGATGTTGTTTTACATAATACTGTTTAAATGTATATTTTATTAAATTTTTACCAGAATAAAATTGTGATGAACTAGAGATGAAAAAAGTTGAAATTGAAATAGTTAATAATAAACTAATTATTGAAAATAAAACTATTAGTCTATTGTTTTTTATGTTGTATGAATATAATCTAATTTTTTTAAGAATTAAAAAAAATAAAATAATTATGGATATTGGTATTAAAAAATATAAATAAAATTGGTGATAAAATTCTATAATTTCACTTTTAGAGGTATAAAATAGAGCTTTAATATTATCTAAAGTTACATAATTGTTTAAAAGGCAAATGTTAACCGTTTCTATAATTGATGAAATTAAATATATGGAACCTAGTATTAAATATGATGTGAAATATGATTTGGTTAATCTTAAAAGAATTAAATCTAAAAATAAAAATAAACTTATTTTAGAAATTAGAATTAAAAAAAAAGTTAGAATATCTTTTTTAAAATTAATTATTATGTCTGGAATTATTAATATTAAAATTGAAAATATTATTATTAATATCTTACTAATTAAATTTTTATTTAACTCCATTGTTCTTGTTTCCTGTATATAATTTATCATTTCCTTTCTTTTGGGTCAAAAATGTATATTTAATCAATAAAATTATTTTCTCAAAAAGTTACGTGCAACGGTTTAGTACATGAAAAGAAGCGGATTTGAAACCGAGATTTTCCATAGTTTTTAATTGAGGTTTAAAATTACTTTAATTTTTCTTTTAATCAT